>NZ_RAWR01000224.1:0-17402 GCF_003986945.1 Corallococcus sp. AB018
CGTCGAGTGGGAAGGGCGGGGTGACGGTGGCGCAGCTGCGGCGGATCATGCCGAACCTGTCGCAGGCGAAGGCGGAGCAGTACCTGCCGCACCTGAACAAGGCGATGGCGGAGGCGAACATCAACACGCCTCGGCGCAAGGAGATGTTCCTGGCGCAGCTGGCGCATGAGAGCGGCGAGCTGCGCTACATGGAGGAGATCGCCTCTGGCGCCGCGTACGAGGGCCGCAAGGACCTGGGCAACACGCAGCCTGGGGATGGCAAGCGCTACAAGGGCCGGGGCCCCATCCAGCTGACGGGCCGCGCGAACTACCGTGCGGCGGGCAAGGCGTTGGGCATCGACCTGGAAGGGCACCCGGAGCGCGCGAAGGATCCGGACGTCGCGTTCCGCATCGCGGGTTGGTACTGGCAGTCGCGCAACCTGAACAGCTACGCGGACGCGGGCAACTTCCGCGAGGTCACCCGCCGCATCAACGGCGGCTACAACGGCCTCGCGAGCCGCGAGATGTACTACCGCCGTGCGCAGGACGTGCTGGGCTGAAACCTGTCCGACTGGAGGGTTGCGCAGAACAGATAAAGAGTAGCGGCCGACCTTGGAAGCGCTCGGTACCTGTGGAGAGAGGAGCCGCGTTAAACCCTCCTGCCGACCAGCCTGAAGGCGCTCTGGAACCGCTATTCTGCGCAACCCTCCTGTCGGACAGGTTCTGGGACTCCGGGCCTTCGGGACCGGGGTCCTTTGTCGTTTCTGGAGGACGCTCGGTGGGGGATGGGCGTTCGCGCGCTGGGGCCTGTGAAGTAGGGTGACGGCGATGCTGGAATCCATCCACCTCAAGAACTTCAAGAGCTTCGCGGACGCGGAGGTGAAGCTCGCTCCGGTGACGGTGCTCGTGGGGGCGAATGCCTCTGGAAAGAGCAACCTGCTGGATGCGCTGAAGCTGGTTCAGCGACTGGAACTGGGATGGACGCTGTCGGAAGTCCTCCAGGGACGTCGGGAGGCGGGGCGTGAAGTGGCTCCGGCGCTGCGCGGTGGAAGCCTGGGCCTTGCGCGCTCGGCGGACACGCCTGTGGAACTGACGCTTCGCTGGAGTTCGGGGAGCGATGATTCACTGACCCACAGCATGGGTATCGGAGTTCGGGGCGAACCCTCGTTTCGTTGGGAGCGGCTGGAACTGCAAGTCGCTTCGCAGCAGTACTCTGTCGAGTCAGTGCCCGTTAAGGGGCTGCCCCCCATGATGTCCCAAGTAAATGGGGCACTGCGTACGATCCATATTGAGGCCAATCAGAGCGTTTATCGCGAAGCTCGGATCCGCCTTGGCATGACATTCGCTCGCTCCTTGCTGGAAATGCCGACGCTGAATAGCGCTCTCTTCCTAGAAGTGATTCCAGCGCGAATGCGCGGCTACTCGCCGCAGCAGGACATCGAATTGGGGGCCGAAGGGGAGAACATCTCGTCCGTACTCTGGTCCCTCAGTCAGCGCCATCCGGACACCCAGCAGGAATGGGTCGATTGGCTGTCCGAATTGTGCGGCCCGGAAATCGTCGGGCTCGACTTCAGCAAGACAGATCTGGGTGACGTGATGTTCGCCCTCTTGGAAAAGGACGGGACCCGGACTCCCGCGCGGAGCTTGTCGGACGGGACGCTGCGCTTCCTGGGAACACTGGTTGCAATGAGGACCGTGCGGGAGGGCAGCCTCGTGATTCTGGAAGAGCCCGAGACCGGACTTCATCCTCAGCGCATCCATCTGCTCGTGGAGTTCCTGGAAGCAGTCAGCCGCGAGCGAAATCTCCAGGTCATCCTGACCACGCATTCGCCCCAAGTACTCATGGCACTCTCGCCTGACGCGTTGAAGAGCACGGTGCTATGCGCCCGTTCGCCTGGTCATTCGGGCACGGTGCTGCGGCGCCTTGGCGACCTTCCTCACTTCGAGGAAGTGTCGAAGCACTCCAACATCGAGCACCTGTTCACCACGGGCTGGCTGGAGCGCGCATTGTGAAGGTTCTCGTCATTCCCGAGGACCCCACGCGCGACCAGTACATCCTCAAGCCCATCGTCGAGAAGCTCTTCGAGGACCTGGGGCGGAAGGCTCGTGTCGAGGTCCTGAAGGATCCTCATCTCCGAGGTACCTCCGAAGCGCTCGATAAGAAGACGATCGAGAGCATCGTCGCGGAGAACCCGATGGAGAACCTGTTCCTTCTCATGGTCGACCGGGACGGAGATCGACTGGGCAATTCGCATCAAGCAAGAGGCCGCGAAGCGGATCATCCACACCGGCTCATCGCCTGCCTCGCACGCGAAGAGGTCGAAGTGTGGATGCTCGCGTTGCATCGCGATGAACTTGGCGCTGCCTGGGCGGAAGTGCGTGCTCACACGGACCCCAAGGAGCAGTACGCGGACCCCTTCCTTCGCCAAAAGGGATGGCTGATGCAGGTGGGCAGCGGACGTAAACGCGCGATGCAGGGACTGGGAAGCCAGTGGCAGGCCCTGCTTACGGTCTGCCCGGAGCTGAAGGACCTTCGCGACCGGTTGCGAGCCTGGCTGGACCGCACTCCCGTCTGAATGCGTCCGCGCAAAGGGATTCCTGGTCCGAAAGGCGGATCCTTCCTCGCGCGAAGTCCCTGATTCCGGGCACCTGACCGTGGCGCACTGGCTGCACAGGGCTCGGGCTCCTCCTTCCTCGGAGCGAGCCTGATGTCCCGAATCGATGCGCCCGGTAGCAGTCCCCTGTCCCCCGAACCCACGCTTCCTGAACCCGATGCACCCGCGCCCGAACTCCGCGTGGGCACGACCGCATCCCGCAGGACCTCTGTCAGTGAGAGCAGTGCGTCCTCGACCTCACGCAACGAGCTGCGGCCCTATGACGGCCCCTCTGTTGCGCCTTCCTCACCCCGTCCCTCCAACCTGACAGATGGCCCCGCCGTGTCCGCGCGGGAACTCGCGGCCATGGGCGGCAGGCTGCGTTCCCCCTCGGCTCCCGTCCCCAAGGACGTCTATGCCTCGGTCAGCTCGCACCTGACGCGCAGCCTGTCGAACCCCTTCCTCACCGACAGCGATGTGAAGGCCACGCATGATGCGCTCGGCTCCGTGCCTCGCGATGCGTACCGCGCCACGTTGGACCGCATGGACCGTGACGGGCTGCTCTCCACCTACGTGTCCCGGATGGATGCTCCGTCGCGCCAGGCCTTCCTCGAACAGGCTGCATCCAACGGCGTCCTCTCGCGGCGCCCGGGCGGGGTGGAAGGACCGCTCGGCATGCCTGGACGACCGGAGACCTTCGTCAATGATCCGAAGCTCCCTGCTGCCCTTCGCGACGCCGTGAACGCTCACGCCACCGACTCCGGCCGCGCCGCTGTCGTCGCCTACGACGCCTACCTGCAACGCTACGGCGACGCCGTGGCCCAGGCCGGCAGCCTCCAGGCCCTTCGCGTGCTCGGACCTCCTCAGTCGCTGGACCTGCGTGAGACGTCGCTCGGCCTCTCCTGGTCCGACCCCCAGCGCGAACGCTACGAGTCCGAATGGAAGGCCGGCCTGGGACGCCCCCGACACTCGCTCGTCCAGGCCTACGAGACCGTCACCGCCCGCGCACAGGTCCTCTCCGGAGAACGTCCCGCCGGTGCCTTCGTCTCCGCCGAGGCGAGCGCGTCCCACGAGATGATCCAATTCAAACGCACAGCCCATGCCTCCGCGCGCGGCACCACCGACGTCCAGACGCAGGCGGGCATCGCCTCGAAGGCCGGTCCCCTGGGCCTGGAGGTGATGATGGACGCTCACGGCAAGACGGAGGCCCAGCTCCAGGTGGATCTGGGCATCGCCAGCGTGAGCCGCGACTCGGAGGGCAAGGTGGAGCTGTCCCTGGGCGCGGGCCCTCATGCTCGCGCCCACGCGGCTCTCAACCCTCGCACCGCGGAGTTCGGCGGCGGCGTCTCCTTCGAAGTCTCCGACAAGTCCGGCCAGAGCCGCGCTGGCCTCAAGCTGGGCTACGGCCTGCGCGGCCTCACCCCCGAGCGTGCCTCCCAGGCTGTCCGCAATGATGTCCCCGGCCTCTTCAGTCGCCCCCAGGACCTGGACCCCGGCGTCTCCTGGGAGGCCCTGCCCTCGGAGCGCCGGGCCCTCTATGAACGGCAGGGCTGGACGCGCGAGGAGTGGGGCCAGGACTCGCGGCGCTGATCCACCTCGGGCGGTGCGCTCACGGAGAAGGCGCGCGCTTCGTCGGCGCCTCCTCCTCGGCTTCCGGGCGCAGGGAGATGGCGGTCCACAGCGCGAGGTGCCACGGGACGAAGATCAGGGCCACGCCATACGTGAACACGGCCAACGGGAGGGCGACCAGGATCCACAACACCGCTGCCGCCCACAGCACCACCGAGGCGATGGACTGCATGTCCCTCGACCGGGAGTGGTGGCCCATCAGGGAGAGCACGGTGAAGATCCAGAGGACCGAGCCGATGCCGAACGACACCTCGGCCGCCGCCGGCATCCGGAAGTACTGGAGGAGGAACCACACCGTCACCATGGCCGCTGACTGGTACAGCGCACTCGCCACCGCCAGGGTGACGTTGCCCGCGGTCAGCCCCGCTGCCCTGCCGTCAGCGCTCTTCGCCTCCACCATCTCGGGCGGCAGCTCCATCGCGTACGGATAGCCCATGGCGATCAGGGCCTCCTTCGCCGCGTGCCGCACCTTCATCCCACCCGAACCCGCGTAGTCCCCCACCGGGTTGCTCCGGTCCAGAAGCCCCAGCAGCAGATCCGCCCGCTCCCGCGGCGGTTCGTCCGGCGCGGGCGGACGGCCCAGGCCCACGATGAGCGCGTCGATGTCCGCGCGCACCATCCCCGGCGAGCGCACCTCCTCCAGCAGAAACGTCAGCGGCGGGAACGACTCCGCCGCGATGGACTCGGGAACGTCGGCGGGCGCCTCGTCGACGGAGGAGGGCAACGGCTCGGAACGGAGGGCTTCCTGGGACATGGGTGCTCCTGGAGGACAGTCATCCTCCGGCGCAAGCCCGCGAGCAAGAGGGGCGCCCCCCACCCTCGGGTGCCACGAGGAGACAGTGTCCGTGGAGCCGCCTCCGGCCCCTTCAGCGCAGGAACTTCTCCACCACCACCACGTCGTGCCACGCGCCGTCCACCCGTGCGTGCTTCTCGTGCGTGCCCACCGTGGTGAACCTCAGGCGTTCGAACAGCTTCAGGGTGTGCGACTGGTTCGCGAGGACGCAGGTGGTGAGCTTGTGGAAGCCCGCTCCTTCCGCGGCCTTCAGCAGCGCCTTCAGCAGCAGCTCGTCCACGCCCATGCCCCGGACGTCCTTCGCCACGAAGAGGCTGAAGTCCGCGATGTCCGCGTAGCACTCGCGCGAGCTGTGGGCGCGCGTGGCGGCACACCCGACGACGCGCCCGTCCTCCTCCGCCACCAGCACCGGGTGCCGTCCGTCCGCCTCGCCTTCGGACGGCGCCTCGAAGGTCGTGGGACGCCGCGAGAGCGCCGCATCCTGGAGGTCCGCGATGGCGTCCCGGTCCTCGGGTGTGGCGGGCCGCACGGTGGGCGGGGGCGGGCTCCCGCGCGGTGGCACCGGGGCCTCCAGCGGCGGCGGCGCCAGCATGACCATCAGGATGGCGCACCCCAGCGCCAGGTGCCACGGCATCAGGAGCGCCGTGACGAACTCCCCCTGGAACAGGGCCACCACGGCCAGCAACGCCCAGACCACCGCCTGGAGCAGGAACCACGCCGACGCGTCGGCCTGCCGCTTCAGGTTGCCCCTCGTGAGGCCCCACAGCGACACCAGCGAGGGGAACAACACCAGGAAGGCCACGGTGCCGTAGCCCTTGGAGAACAGCGCCCCGAAGTCCCACGGCGTCACGTTCGCGAGCGGCATCGCCCGGCGCAGCTGGTACAGCGCGCACAGCGCCACGAAGGCGGCGCTGCGCCAGCTGGGCGGTGAAGGCTCCACGGCCGCGGGAGCCGGGGCGTCGGACGCTGCCTCGCCCTCAGCCGTCGCTGTCACGGGAGGAACCAGGCCCAGCAGGGCCGCCTCGGCCTCCTGCCAGGACTGTTTCCTGGGGGCGTCGGCCGACGGCTTGGGGCGGTGGGCTTCCTGGGACATGACAGCGTCCGTCTTCCATCACCGGGCCACCCGGGAGCAAGGGGGTGGGGCCTCCGTCTGGAGGACGAGGGAGCGGCCGCCGACGGCAGGTCACCTCTCCCTCGCGTGCGCACCCTTCCCGGGCACACCCCTGATTTCTCTTTCGCGACGAGCGAGGACACCCGATGCCGATGGAACGAGCGCAGCGGTTCGTGGACGCACTGTTGAAACTGGAGGAGCACGGCGACATCGAGCCGATGGTCGCCCTCTTCGCCGACGATGCGCAGGTGAGCAACGTCGCTTCACCTCACGTCTTCTCCGGCATCGACGGCGCCCGCCGCTTCTGGACCGAGTACAAGGCCACCCTCGGTCAGGTGAAGTCCACCTTCCGCAACATGATCGAATCCGGCGACCGCGTGGCCCTCGAATGGGAGACGCAGGGCACGGCGCGCAAAGGGGCCGCCGTCGCCTACGAGGGCGTCTCCATCCTCGAGTGGGACGGCGACCGGGTCCGCCGCTTCTTCGCCTACTTCGACCCGCACGCCCTGGGCCAGGAGCTCGCGCACGGCACCGCGCCCCGCTCGGAGGTGCCCTCGACGACACCGGCCTGACACAGACGCATCTTCCGGCGGTCCCTGGGGTTTCTTATGGCTCCGGCCATCCAGGACATGCCGGCATCGCAAGGTTCACCCGGACCCTGTGTGCACTTCCGTGCACCCGAACTGCGAGCCGGGGTAGCCTGGGAAGACATGGCCCCCCCTCTTTTCGACGGGCCGCGTCGTCCCCCGGGAACCCCATGATGACCCGCGTCATTTCCCCCCTCCTGGCCGTCATGCTCCTGGCGGCCTCCCCCGCCGGTGCGGCCCTCGCGCCGGACGCCCCCGTGATGGTCGCCGCGGCGAAGCGCAAACCCACGAAGCGCCAGCCCACGCCGGTGCCGCCGCCCCCGCAGGAGACCGCGCCCGCGACCCCCGCGGCGCCGATGACGCCGGACGTCGCGCCGCCCGTGTCCGCCACGCCGGAGTCCGGTTCGACGGGCTCCGCCGCGCCGCAGGACTCCAGCGCCACGCCGTCGTCCGAGCCCAGCCTGGACTTCGACCTGCTCACGCCGGAAGCGGAGGCGTCCGCGGGCCTGCTGGACCCGAACCTGCAAAAGGACCTGGAGACGCGCCGCACCATGCTCAAGCTGCACCAGGGCCTGGGCCTGGCCATGGCGGGCGGCCTCACCGCGGCCACCGTGCTGGGGCAGATCCAGTTCAGCCGTTCATTCACCGACGGCGGCGGGGATAATCGCTCGCTGCTCGCCTGGCACCGGGGCGTCGTCATCGGCACGTCGCTGCTGTTCGCCACCGTGGGCACGCTGGGCATCCTGGCGCCGGATCCGGTGGAGCGTCCGTTCCAATGGGACACGGTGACGTTCCACAAGATCTTCATGAGCCTGGCCACCGCCGGGATGATTGCCCAGGCGGTGCTCGGCATCCTGGCCACCCACAGCTACGGCGAGATCACGGAGCCGAAGTACGCCACCGCGCACCAGGTGGTGGGCTATGCCACGTTGGGCTGCGTCGCCGCGGGCATCGTCACGCTCACTTTCTGACCCGAACCCCCCTGTCGTGAATGTCTCCTCGCGCCGGCCGTTGTGCGGAGACAAGACGTAGCCCCCTCTGGAGGACGCCGTGATTGCTCGACGACTCGTTCTTTCCGCTGCCCTGCTGCTCGCGCTCCCCGCCGCCGCGCAGAACGCGAAGATGTACTCGGTGAAGAAGGACGCCAGCTCCCTCACCTACAAGCTCATCCACAAGATGCACACCGTGTCCGGCAAGGCCGCCCCCAGCGAGGGCAAGGCCGTGCTGAAGCCGGACGGCACCATCCAGGTGGCCGTGCGCGCGCAGGTGAAGGACTTCGACTCGCAGAACTCCAACCGCGACACGCACATGTTGGAGGTGACCGAGGCCGCCAAGTACCCGCTGGTGGAGGTGAAGGCCGTGGGCACCGGCGTGAAGCCGCCCGCCACCTTCCCGGGCTCCGTGCCGGTCACCCTCAAGGGCAAGCTGACCTTCCACGGCGTGACGAAGGACGTCGAAATCCCCATGACGGTGAAGTTCGACTCCGCCACGCAGGTGACGGCGGATGGCTCCTTCAAGATCAGCCTGGAGGGCTACAACATCGAACGGCCCACGCTGCTGCTGGTGAAGGTGGAAGACGAGCTGGTGCTGGAGCCGCACCTCGTCTTCACGGAGGGCACGTGAGCTCGTCGCGTCGAGACTTCTTCAAGAAGCTGCTGGGAACGGGCGTGGTCGTGGCGGGCCTGCCGCCCGCGTGCGCGCCGAACATCGACCCCTCTCCGGTGCTGGACGTGACCACGCCCGGCGCGGACGGCATCGTGTCGCTGGTGGTGCAGCGCTACCCGGACCTGTCCCGCGCGGGCGGCTCGGTGACGCTGCGCTTCCCGAAGGAATCCGGGCAGGAGAACCTGCTGGTGGTGCACCCGTCCGCGGACACCTACGCGGTGCTGTCCGCCACGTGCACCCACGTGGGCTGCCCCATGGGCTTCGACGGGACGGAGGCCGTGTGCCCCTGCCACCTGTCGAAGTTCAACGTGACGGATGGCAAGGTGACGCAGGAGCCCGCCACGGTGCCGCTCAAGACGTACGTGGCCACGTACAACGCGGGCACGCAGGTGCTGAGCATCAACCTCAAGGCCGGCAGCGACAACTTCCCGTCGGTGGTCGACGGGAAGGTGACGCTCACCTTCGCCGAGTTCCCCGACCTCCAGAGCACGGGCGGCATGGTGAGCGGCAACCCCACCGGCTACGGCAAGACCCTCTTCGTCTTCAAGCTGGCGGACGGCTCCTACTCCGCGGTGGATTCCGTCTGCACGCACCAGGGCTGTGAAGTGGGCTTCGATGCGGGCCTCGACGAGCTGCTCTGCCCGTGCCACGCGTCCACGTTCAGCAAGACGGGCGTGGTCGACCCCGGGGGCGCGGCGACGGTGAACCTGAAGACGTTCACCACGACTGCGGACGCGTCCGGCGTGGTCGTCTCCATCGCCTGATTCACGGGTGCCAGGACGGGAGGCCCTCGAGCCTCCCGTCTCCTCGGGCCTGCTCTCAGCGCAGCCGGCTCCAGAACGAGCGCCGGGACGAGATGCGCTCCAGCGCCTCCTGCAGCTCCTCGTCCTGATCCGCGCGGCTGGCGATGTCCCCCAGCGCGATGATGCCCACGAGCCGATCGTCGGGCTCCACCACGGGGATGCGGCGCACCTGGCGGCGGCCCATCAGCTCGATGACGCCGTGCAGGTCCTCCTCCGGCAGCACCGCCTCCAGGTCCTCCGTCATCACGTCCGCGGCGCGCAGGCCGTCCACTGCGCGTTGACCGGCGAAGGCGCGCAGCGCCAGGTCGCGGTCCGTGACCAGTCCCAGCAGCCGTCCCTCCGCGTCCACGATGGGCACCACGCCGCAGTCCTCGTCCCGCATCAACTGCGCCACCTCACGCAGGGAGCTGTCGCGGCGGGCCGTGCGCACCTGGCGGGTCATGATGTCGCGCGCGGAGAGCGGCTCGCGCTTCCAGCGGCGGAGCGAAGGCGCGGACGCGGTGGACGGGGCGCGGGATGCGCGGAGCCTCGGGTCCAGGGGGAAGGTCTCCTCCCGACGGGGGGCCTGCCGTTCGCGCAGGCCCGGATCCTCGCGCCACGCCGATGCCTCGCGGCGCGGACGGTCGCGCAACAGGGGCTCCTCGCCGCCGTAGCCGCTGCGGTCCCACTCGCGGTAGTCGGCGCGCTGGGGCTGCATCTCCTGGACGGTGTCGTCGCCCTGGGTGCGCCGGGGGCCCGCGCCGTTGGCGTAGCGCACGTCCCGGTCGTCTCGGCCGTAGGGGCCGGTGGTGCCGCCGTCGCGCTCGCCCTCTCGGTCCGCGCGCCAGGTGCCCGTGTCGTCCACGTCCGTGCGCACGCGGCCCAGGCGCCACGCGGCGGCGCGGTGGAAGCGCCCCTGGCGGTCGGCGGGCGGCTCGTCGCGCGCGGGACTCCAACCGCTCACGTCGGACTCCGCGCGCTCGCGCGAGCCCGGCGGCGCCACGTCCGGTGAGCGGTGCGTGGCCATGGCGTCGGTGGGAGGCGTGGAGATGTCCGCGCGCCCCAGGTCATGCCTGCCGTTTCCGTTGCTGTAGTCCTTGGTGCCCATGTGCGTCGCAAGCCTCCTCGACTTGCGAACATGGGAAGCGCGCCCGGACGCGCAAAGCTCCAGCCGGACAGGTGCGGCGCCGCTCGCCCGTCCGCCCTGGCACGGGAGGCATCCCAAGCGGGACGTCAGACGACGGTGAGCGCGTCTCCCAGGTGCACCAGCCCCCGGAAGTCCTCCAGGTCCGCGCCCGCGTCCGGCGCGGCGATGGCCAGCGCGCCCCGGGGCAGCCCTTCGGCCAGCCTCGCCAGCAGCGAGCGGTGCGCCGTCGCGCGCGCGTCCTCCTCGCCCGCCAGGTGCTCCAGCGCGCTGACGGCGTCCGTGTCCGCGGCGTTGTTCGCGTGCGGCTTCAGCGCGGCGGCCGGAGCCAGGCCGTCATCCCGCGCCCAGCTGCGGTTGAGCACGTAGCCCGCGAAGGGCAGCCCCTTGGCCTGGAGCGCCTCCTGGAAGAAGGTGGCCTCGCGCAGCGCGGCGGCCTCCGGCGACGTGACGAGCAGGAACGCCGCGTCCTTCGACGACAGGTGCTCCCGCAGCCGGTCCGCGTGCAGGCGGATGCCGGCGAACAGGCCTCCGAAGGCGGAGACGAAGGAGCGCATCTCCTGCGCGAAGCCGCCGCCGAAGACGCCGTCCAGCACCTTGCCCACCAGCGCCTGCGCGCCCTGCCACAGCCGGCTCGCGCGGCCCGACTCCTGGCCGAAGAGGGAGATGATCCGCTCGTCCAGGAAGCGCGACAGCCGGCCCGGGGCGTCCAGGAAGTCCAGCGCGTGGCGGCTGGGCGGGGTGTCCAGGACGATGAGGTCGTAGTGGCCTTCCGCGATGAAGCCGTCCAGCGCCTCCGCGGCGGCGTACTCCTGCACGCCCGCGACCAGCTCCGACAGGAAGCGGTACAGGCGGTGCTCCAGGATGGTGCGCGCGGCGCTCTCCGTGGCGGACATCCGGCGCACCATGCGCTCGAAGACGATGCGCGGCTCCAGCATCCACACGTCCAGCCGGCCCTCGCCTCGCGGGCCGTCCGCGTACAGGCGCTCTGGCGGCACGGTGGTGGGCTCCGCGCCGTTCTCCTTCAGCCCCATGGCCTCCGCCAGCCGCCGCGCCGGGTCGATGGTGAGCACCAGCACCTTGCGCCCCGAGCGCGCCGCGGCCACGCCCAGCGCCGCCGCCGTCGTCGTCTTGCCCACGCCACCCGCGCCGCACAGCACGAGGATCCGCTTGTCGCGCAGCATGCCGTCCAGGTTCATGGCGTGGCCTCCCGGCCGCCGTGGGACGCGGCTCCTTCGAGTGTGGACTCCAGGAGCTCCGCCAGCCGCTCCACCAGCGCCACGCCCGTCAGCGCCAGCTCCGGCAGCCCCCAGTGGGGCACGCTCACGCCCGCCGCCAGCCGCTGCCGGGCCAGCCGCGCGCGCTCCAGCCGCTCCAGCGCCCGCTGCCCCCGGTGCGGCCCGTGCGTCTCCAGCAGCCGCTCCAGCGCCGCGCGAGACTCCGGCGTGAAGGGGTCCTCCGGCATGCGGTTGAGCACCGCGGCGGACAGGGGCAGGCCCACTTCCTTGAGCTCGCCCACCAGCGCCAGCGTCTCGCTCACGGGCAGGGGCTCCGGCAGCGTGGTGAGCACCACGCCCGTGCGCGCGGGGTCCTGGAGCAGGTCCAGCCCTTCACGCACCGCGCGCCCCACGGGACCGCCCGGCATCAGCGACAGGATGCTCCGGGGCAGCGTGGCCAACGCCAGCGCGTGGCCCGTGGCGGGCAGGTCCACCACCGTGAGCGGGTGCACCCTGCGGCCGTCCGGGTGCGTGAGGCGCAGGAGCGCCAGGAGCTGGAACATCAGCCCCATCTCCTTGAGCGCGGGGCCCGCCTCCAGGAAGCGCCGCAGCGCCCTCGAGCGCAGCGCGGCCTCCGCCAGCCACTTCACGGGCAGCGTCTCTTCCAGGAAGAGCCGGTGGCCCTCCTGCGCGGACAGGCGCACGAAGGACAGGTTCGGCCCCACCGGCACCACGCGTGGTCCGGCCTCCTTCGCGCCCACCAGCCCCGAGAGCGTGGACGGGCCGCCCTCGTCCGGGGACAGCTCCGCCAGCAGCACCGGCCGGCCCGCGCGCGCCGCCGCCACCGCCAGCGTCGCGGAGAGCGTCGTCTTGCCCACGCCGCCCTTGCCCGACACGAGCACGGCGCGTCTGCTCCACAAGGACTCCAGCACCACGCCCCCATCCTCCGCGCCAGCGGCGCGACCCTTCACGGTGAGCAAGGAAGCGCGTCCCGACAACCGGCCGGGGATGCGCCCAGGGGCGACCGTCCGTCAGGCCGCCCGCTCCACGAGCATAGCGGCTTTCCGCCCACGCCCCGTCGCGCGCCTTCACCGCGCTGACCCGTCCGTGACACAGCCAGGGCCGTGCCTCGCTCGGGACGCCTTGACACGATGTACGGGGATTGACCCGGCCCGGGAGGACACGTGGCGTGCGCGTGCGCGTGACCCTGAGGGTTGGACGGGCGGATTCCCTCGGAAAGAAGGGGGCACGGACTGGTGACGGGCCCCGGGTTTTGGGTACCCTGAGGCCCTCTGCGTGGGAGAGGGCATGGCGGTGATGCGGGAGTGGGTCTTCGGGACACAGCGTGTCTCGCTGGAGGACTCCGACATCCTCTGGACGAAGGTCCGGGGATCGTTTTCAGAGACGGATGTGCGGGAGCTGGTGGACGTGTTCCACGAGCTGGGGGCGGGCCCGGACAAGCCCCTGTACCTCGTCGTGGACCTGAGCAGCTCCGAGGGGCTGTCGGTCGCGCCGCGCAAGTACCTGGCCGAACACGTGCGCCCCGCGTGGTTCCGCGCGGTCGTCTTCTTCGGCGCCAAGCGCACGCACCGCGAGGTGCTGCGCGCGCTCGTGGTGGCGCTCAACTTCATCGGTGGCGCGAAGCTGGAGGCGGAGTTCGTGGACTCGGAGGCCCAGGCCCGCGCGTTTCTGGAAGCCCACCGGCGCCGTCAGGAAGCGGCGCCTCGCTGACGGCGTGTGGGGCCCGTCAGTGGACGGCCCAGCGCTCGGCGATCTCCTCGCACGCGAGCACCACGTCGCCCAGCCGGCGGATGTGCGCGCGCGGCGCGACGAACAGCGAGCCCGCGAACACGTCCACCACGGTCATCAGACGGTGGTCCGCCGGGCCCAGCCGGCACAGGTGCTGCTCAGAGAAGCGCTGCAGCAGCGTGCCAATGTACTGGCCGCTCCGCTCGTCCAGCGGCTGCGTCTTGGAGAAGTAGAGCTTCATCAACCCCACGCGCGGGTTGCCGTGCTTGTCCAACCGCTGCACCACCACCTCCGGGCGCACGCTGATGGTGACGCCGGCCATCTCCAGCACGGGCGGCTCCGCGCCCACCGCGCTGATGATGGCGTCGTCCAAATCCAACCACGGCACCAGGTCCGCGAAGCGCTCCAGCGCTTCCGAACACAGTTGCATGCGCTGCGCCTCGAACTCCGTCTGCGGCACCGCGCAGGCGAACCGGCGCTGGGACTCCCGCAGCACGTTCATGTCCAGGCCCCGGCAGAGGAAGTCCGTGATGGCATGGGACGCCTCCGGATAGCGCAGGTACTGGGCATCCGGCGGGTGCTTCTGGTCGTGGATGATGCGCTTGCGGCGGGCGGGCGTGGCGACCAGGTACTCGCCCAACTTGTTCACCGAGACGCGCGGCAGTTCACGGGTTTCCGTCATGGTGTTTCCCCCTCAGGAATGCTGTCGGAATGGGTACACAGTACAGAGGGGGTCTGACATCCAATGGACAGCCAGACCTTGTACGGAAGGGCAGGGGCGCTTCCCTGGACAGGAGGGGTCGGGCGTAGGGTTCTTTCCTGTAGCCGGGGGGAGGACCGCATGGAGCAACAGATTCGCGAGTGGACGTGTGGCGCGCACCGGATTCGGATGACGGCGCCAGACGTGTTGCACACGAAGTACACGGGCGTCGTGGGGTTGCAGGACGCGAAGTGGGCGCTGCGCGTCTACGAGGAGATGGCGGCGCAGGGGCCGTTCTACCTGGTGGCGGAGGTGCCGGGTTCGGAGCTGCCCGCCGAGTCGCGCAAGTACCTGGCCAACAACGTGCGCGCGGAGTGGATGCGCTCGGTGGTGTACGTGGGGTCCGACCTGTCACAGCGCGTGGTGGGCAAGGCCATGTCCGTGGCCATGCTACTCACGGGCCATGCGGCCAGCTTCGACACGGTCTTCGTGGACACGATGGCGCAGGCCGACGCGTGGGTGGACGCGCACCGGTTGGATCACGCCCCGCGCCGCGTGGGCTGAAAGCCGCGGGCATCCGGACGTGACAAAGGGCCAGGACGGGGCGGAAAAGCCCGGTTCCTGGCCCTCGGTGTTTCATGATGCGGGTTTCAGCGCTCGCGGTCCGGGATGCGGTCCGGGTGGCCGTAGCGGTACACGTCGGACACCGGGTTGGTGCCCGCGTCGCTGCGAGGTCCGTCGCCGTCCGGCATGTCGTCGAGCGAGGCCCCCGGGGCGCGCTCGCGAGGGTCATACGGACGCAGGCCGCTGGCGTCGTGGAGGCGCAGGTCGCGGTCGTCGGCGTCGTCCCCGGCGCGGAGGTGGATGCCCTTCTCGTCGGCCTCGGTCAGCTCGCTGCGGGGCTCGCGCTCGTCGTCTGCTTCGTCGGAGCGCTGGGGTTTCGGATCCTCATGGGGCGCGGAGCCCTGGCCTTCGCGCGGGGGCTCGCCGTCTTGCCGCGGAGTTGTCGGACGCCCGTAGAAATCCTCGGCGGGCTGCGGGGGTGCGGGACGCTTGTCGTTGCTGGCCATGAAGGATTCCCTCCGTCGGAGGAGGTTCGTCATCGCCCCCTGTGTCCGGCAACCCGCTCCGGAATCGCCCGCACGGGCCTGGAGGGCGGGCAGCCAGGCGTCAGGGCCCTCCCGAGCACGCGGGCTCCTTGTCCTGATCGAAATCGCGTTCCGAGTCGGTGGCCCATGACAGGCTTGAAGGGACGCCGCTTCCGGTCAGGCTTCGTCGTCCGGCAAGAGCGTCCGGAGAAGCTCGTCGTCGGGACCGAGCGGACGCCATCCAGCGGGGGGAGGGTTGGCGAGCAACGCATCTCCGACCCGCTTCGCACGCCCCTTATGCGTCTCGGGGGTATAGGCGATCCAGCGACCAAGCGCCTTGGCGACGGCGAATCGGTTCTCGTCGTCAAGCACACTCGGCCATCCGTCGGGAAGGCTTTGAGTCAGCATGCGCGCGAGAACATCACGCACAAAGCGCGTCACCTGCTTGTGCTGCTCCGCCTCGTAGAGCAAAGCACTCAAGAGCTGTACCCCTGCAACGTCATCCGGTCCCAGCTCTTCGGCCAGAGCCACTAACGATACGGTAGGACGAGCATTTGCAAAGGCGGTGAGTGACTCGTACCCACGCTTGCGTACCCGTTCGTACAGGCGTGCCGTGATGTTGCCCCGCCAGGCTTCTCCGCCGCTCATCGACTTCTCCCGGTGACGAAGTTCATCGGGACTCTGTACTCCTTCATGTTCTCCGCAACGATGTTCAGGACCTGGCTCCTCGTCAACCTCCGGGCAGCCAGGTTCTCCGCTTCGCGTAGAGCCTCCATGATCAGCCGATTCCACTCACCGGGCCATGTGCGCCCCAGTTTCCAGTTCCCCCCACCGTGAATGGCCTCGTGGTGGGCCTGCTCCAACCGGACGCAGAACGGGTCGATGTCCATGTCGCCCTTGAAGCCGCGTTGCTCGAACCACTCGCGGTGCTCTTGCGGGAGCACATGGTGCTTCGGGGCGTCCGACATGCCCGCCCCCGCCCTGCCCGTCACGCGCATGCCGCGCACCTCCGGACTGTCCCCCAGCGCGTCGCGCACGCCCTTGGGGAGGTCCCGGTGCGCCTGGGCCATCGTGACCTGTCCGCCGTGAATGAGGACGGCCGCGCCGACGGCAGGCACGGAGATGACGCCCGCACGAGCCTTCGCATCATCTCCACCCATTCGGCGGAGACCACCAGTCGCGAGCCCACCATGACGCCGCCTGAACTCATTGCCAGTCCCACGCCGAGCACCGCAGGGGCCGAGGGCGGCACGCGTGGCAGGGCCATCTTCATCGTGGAGATCATCGTGACCATCTCCACCGCCTGCATCGCCGCGATGACCTGCCCGCCAAGCTTCATGGTCTCGCGGGTCTCCCGCTGGAGCGTGTCGAATTCACGCGTCAGCTTCCCCATCAACTCGGGCATCGCGGTGGTCGCTGCCTCCACCCGCTCCGGGTCCAGTGAGGCAAGGTCCGTCAGCGTGGGCTCCATCAGCCCCTGCACGCGATGGAGGTCCACGAAGAGTTTCTCGGCGCTGCACATGGGGCAGTGACGGAGCACAGCGTCCGCGAAGTGCAGGAAATCCACCCAGGTGGCCAGCAGGAGCGTCCCGAACTGAGCGGCCTGGAGCTTCGGCCCTGTCATACGTAGCAGGCCCAGCTCCATGTCCGTGTCGCCAACTTCCGAGGCCGCTTCCGTCAACGCGGTGGCGCTCCCAAGCGCGCCATGAAGCCACGTCACCTGCTTGGAGCCCTGGTCGAGGTAGCGCGTGAAGACGCCGGTCAGGCTCCAGCCCCAGAGGTCCGGAGGACGGGCCGCAAGCTGGGTGAACGCGGCCTCGACGCTGCGCAAGGAGCCCTTCACGTCTTTCGTCGCGTCGAGGACCGCCTGCCGCGTCAATGCATTGCTCCGGCCCCCGCCCCCGACAGCGCTGTCTCCCACGGCGGTTACGTCGTCACGCGGCTGCTGGCGGCGCAGGAGCCGTTGCTCGGGCCCAGCAAGAGCGCGCGGGAGGAAGTTCCGGGCGCGCGGAGACTCATCGCCCGGAGTTTCCACCCAGGCGGGCGAGGAGGCCTCTCTCGGTGCGTAGCTCAAGCTTCGGCCACTCCCAGGCGCTTGCGGCACGGAGGCGCATCCCGTGGCCAGCAGCACCAGGGCCAGCAGCAGGGTGTCAGCGCGCATTGTCCACCCCCAGGCCCACCGAGGCGAACGCCCCCGGCCGCAGCGTCCCCTCCCGCGTGGGGAACAGGAGTGTGCCTGAGCCTGGCCCGGTTCCGTGGACACCCGAGATGTGATGGAAGGAGCACGGGATGTCCGCGACTGACGAAAAGCAGAGGAAGCCCCGCAGGCCGCGCCGGGAGTTCACGGCGGAGTACAAGGCCGGG
>NZ_RAWR01000225.1:0-16996 GCF_003986945.1 Corallococcus sp. AB018
CCGCCCAGGGACAGATCCCCTGCGCGGTCCAGGAAGGCATCCGCCCCCTCCCGCCGGACCTTCAGACGCATGGGGACACGGGGCGAATCGCGCCGGTCCTCTCCTGCCCTGGAGTCCTGGTTCTCGTTCTGCTCGGACATCGCCGTCGTCTCCCTGCCGCTGCCGCTCTCGTATCCGACCCGGGTCGCGTTCAACCACCGCCCCCGGGTCCAGGCCGGCGCATCATACGCGGGCCCGTCTACCCAGTTGCTCCTGAAAATGCATCCCCCCAGGGGCTCAGGCGCGCTCAGACGCCTCTCAGGCCCCCGTGGCGCAGAACTGCTCGTAATCGATGAGCTCCACCTTCGCCCCCGGCGCGCACACGGGGCACTCCGGGTCACGGCGCAACTTGAGCTCCTGGAAGCGGGTGCCCAGCGAGTCGAAGGTGAGCAGCCGCCCCACCAGCGACTCCCCCACCCCGAGCAGGAGCTTGAGGGCCTCCGTGGCCTGGAGCATCCCGATGAGCCCCGGCAGCACGCCCAGCACGCCGGCTTCCGCGCACGACGGCGCCAGCTCAGGCGGGGGCGGCGCGGGGTAGAGGCAACGGTAGCAGGGCCCCTGGCCGGGGAGGAAGGTGGTCACCTGCCCCTCGAAGCGGAACACGGAGCCGTGGATGTTGGGCTTGCCCATCAGCACGCACGCGTCGTTGAGCAGGTAGCGCGTGGGGAAGTTGTCCCCGCCGTCCAGCACCAGGTCGAAGTCCGCGAGGACGCGCTCCACGTTGGCGGTGGTGAGCCGCTCCTGGAACGGCACCACCTTCACGTCCGGGTTGAGCGCCTCGATGGCGGCCTTCGCGCTCTGGACCTTGGGCTGCCCCCGGCGCTCCAGGGTGTGCAGCACCTGACGCTGGAGGTTGCTCAGGTCCACCACGTCCGCGTCCACCACGCCCAGCGTGCCCACGCCCGCTGCGGCCAGGTACAGCGCCGCCGGTGAGCCCAGCCCGCCCGCGCCCAGCAACAGGACCTTCGACTTGAGCAGCCGCGCCTGTCCCTCCTCCCCTACCTCCGGGAGGATGAGGTGGCGGCGGTAGCGCTCCTTCTGCTCGGCGGAGAGGACGACGGGCTTCTCCACCGGGAGGGCCGCGTCGCTCCAGCGGTTGTAGCCACCCGCGAGCGAGGACACGCGCGTGTAGCCCATCTCCCGCAGCGTGCGGGCCGCGAGCGCGGACCGGGTGCCACCCGCGCAGTAGAGGACCAGCTCCTCGTCGCGGGCCGCCTTCTCCTCGATGCGCAGCTCCAGGTAGCCCCGGGGGATGTGCACCGCGCCTGGGAGCCGGCCGCCCGCGTATTCGTCGGCCTCGCGCACGTCCACGAGCTTCACCTTCGCGCCCGAGCCCAGGAGCTGGTGGACGTGCTCGTGGGAGACCTCGCGGATCTCCTTCTTCACTTCCGACAGCAGGTCGCGGAACGTGGAGGCCATGGGGATTGCGTAACTACTCCAGACGCTCCAGCACCAGCGGGCGGGCCGCGGGCGCCCGGTCGCCGAACTGGTAGGCCGCGAGCAGCCGCGCCTTCACGCCCTCCACCGGACCGGCGTCGTTGTAGTGCACCTGCACCAGGGGCTCGCCCTGCTTCACCGTGTCGCCCACCTTCTTGAGCAGCGTGAAGCCCACGGCCGGGTCGATCTTGCTGTCCACCCGCTGCCGCCCCGCGCCCAACGCCACCGCCGCCAGACCCACGCCTTCCGTGTGGATGCCGGTGACGAAGCCGTCGCGCGGCGCCACCACGTCCGTCGTGGCCTTCGCCGTGGGCAGCAGCGAGTAGTCGTCGATGGAGCGCGGGTCACCGCCCTGCGACTGGACGATTTCCTTGAGCTTCTTGATGGCGCTGCCGTCCTCCACGGAGCGGCGCAGCATCCCGCGCGCCTCTTCCACCGTGGCGGCCTTCTTGCCCAGCACCAGCATCTCCGCCGTCAGGGCGTAGGTGATTTCGGTGTAGTCGTCGGGCGCCTCGCCACGGAGCATGTCCACGGCCTCGCGGACCTCCAGGGCGTTGCCCACCTGGCGGCCCAGGGGCTGATCCATGTCCGTGAGCAGGGCCACGACCTTGCGGTTCATCTCCGCGCCCAGGCCAATCATGGTGCGGGCCAGCACGCGCGCATCGTCCGCCGTCTTCATGAAGGCGCCGCTGCCCACCTTCACGTCGAGCACCAGCGCGTCGATGCCCTCCGCCAGCTTCTTGCTCATGATGGACGACGCGATGAGCGGGATGCAGTCCACCGTCGCCGTCACGTCGCGCAGCGCGTAGAGCTTCTTGTCCGCGGGGGCCACCTGGGCCGTCTGGCCGATGAGGCAGCACCCCACCTCGCGCACCAGCCGGCGGTAGTCCGCGGTGGACAGGTTCACGTTGAAGCCGGGGATGGACTCCAGCTTGTCCAGGGTGCCGCCGGTGTGGCCCAGGCCACGTCCGGAAATCATGGGCACGGGTACGCCGCAGGCCGCCGCCAGGGGCGCCAGGCTCAGGGACACCTTGTCGCCCACGCCACCCGTGGAGTGCTTGTCCACCTTGATGGCCGGCGTGTCGGAGAGGTCCAGCACCTCACCGGAGTGGAGCATGGCGCGGGCCCACGCCCCCAGCTCCCTGGAGTCCAGCCCCTTGAAGAAGATGGCCATGCACATGGCGGCCATCTGGTAGTCGGCCACGGTGCCGGCGGTGTACGCCTGGATGAACGCCTGGATGTCGGACGGGTCCAGCTTGCCGCCGTCGCGCTTGGCCTTGATGAGCTCGTAGGGTTGCACGGGGCAAGGCCATAGCAGGAAGTCCCCTCCCCATGCACCCCTCGCGGGAAGGGAAAGCCCCGGCGGCATCTGGTAGATAGCGGGGCCCATGATGCTCCGCCGACTCCACGTGCTCGCCCTGGCCGCGCTCCTGTGCGCCTGTTCCAAGAAGTCCGAGGACGCCCCCAAGGCCCCCTCCCAGACTTCCACCGCCACGAAGCCCCCCGAGGGAAAGCCCGTCGTCGTAGGGCTCGTCATCGACGTGGGCGGCCGGGGTGATCACTCGTTCAACGACGCGTCCCTGCGTGGCCTGGAGCTGTGGGCCGCCGGCAAGAAGTACGAGGGCGGCAAGTACGTGGACGCCCCCGCTGGCGAAGTGCGTCAGTCCATCTCCTCCGACCTCGCGGCGCTCGCACCGGAAGTGAAGCCGCTGCCGGTGCAGCCGCTGGTGCTCCAGAGCAAGGCGCAGGAGGACTACGCCCCCAACCTCCAGCTGCTCGTGGAACAGGGCGCGAAGCTGACCATCGGCAACGGGTACCTGCTGGCCAACGCGGTGCGCGACGTGGCCACGGAGAACCCGGACGCGAAGTTCCTGCTCATCGACAGCCAGCTGATGGACGCGCAGGGCAAGCCGAAGTCGCTGCCCAACGTGCGCACGGTGCTGTTCAAGGAGCAGGAGGGCAGCTTCCTGGTGGGCGCGCTGGCGGGGCTCGTCACGAAGACGAACAAGGTGGGCTTCGTGGGCGGCATCGAGGTGCCCCTCATCAAGCGCTTCGACGTGGGCTACCGCGCGGGCGTGCGCACCACGAACGCGAAGGCGGCGGACGCGCTGATGGCCGTGTACACGGGCAGCTTCAACAGCGTGTCCGCGGGCAAGGAAGTGGCGCAGGACCTCATCGCCAAGGGCGCGGACGTCATCTTCCACGCGGCGGGCACGGACGGCCTGGGCGTCATCCAGGCGGTGAAGGAGGCGCGCGCGGCGGGCAAGACGGTGTTCGCCATCGGCGTGGACTCGGATCAGTCGCACCTGGCGCCGGACGCCATCCTCACGTCCATGGTGAAGCACAGCGACCTGGCCGTGTACCAGGCGGCGAAGGAGCTGGTGGACGGCAAGCTGACGGCGGGTGAGCAGGTGCTGGGCCTCAAGGAGAACGGCGTGGGCATGGCGGACGTGCGCGTGGAGTTCCCGGGCAAGGCGGAGGCGCTCCAGAAGGTGGAGGAGCTGCGGCAGCGGATCCTCGCCGGGAAGATTGTCGTGCCGGGCACCCAGGCGGAGCTGTCCTCCTTCCAGGTCGCGCAGCCCTGATCTCCCTCCAGCACATCGCGAAGCGCTTCGGGTCGTGCGTGTCCCTGGAGGACGCGTCGCTGGACATCGTCCCGGGGGAGCTGCTCGCCGTGGTGGGCGAGAACGGCGCGGGCAAGTCCAGCCTGATGAACGTGCTGTACGGGCTCTACCACCCGGACGCGGGCACGTTCCTGATGGACGGCAAGCCGGTGCGCTTCAAGAGCCCGCGCGATGCCATCGCGAAGGGCATCGGCATGGTGCACCAGCACTTCATGCTCGTGCCCACGCTGACGGTGGCGGAGAACGTGGTGCTGGGCCGAGAGCCCACGAAGCGCGGCCTGCTGGACCTGGACCGCGCCTGTGACGAGGTGGCGGCCACCGCGAAGCGCTTCGGCTTCCAGCTGGATCCGCGGGCCCGCGTGGACACGCTCACGGTGGGCTCGCAGCAGAAGGTCGAAATCGTCAAGGCGCTGCACCGGGGCGCGCAGGTGCTCATCCTGGACGAGCCCACCGCCGTGCTCACGCCGCAGGAGTCCGACGAGCTGTCGCAGGTGATGCGCGGGCTGGTGGCGCAGGGCCGCACGGTGGTGCTCATCAGCCACAAGCTGAAGGAAGTGCTGGGCGTGGCGGACCGCGTGGCGGTGATGCGCCGGGGCCGCACCGTGGCGGAGGTGCGCGCCAGCGAGACCACCGTCTCCGCGCTGGCCGCGCTGATGGTGGGCGAGGGTTCCAAGGGTGCCGCCATGACCGGCGTGCCCGCGACGGCGGTCGCGACCAGCGGCCTTTCGGGCACCGGAACGACGGGGGTGGCGGAGGCGCGACCTCCCGCGCCCGTTGAACCTGACGCGCTCACGGATTCGGCGGGCCCGGTCATGCTCGAAGCGAAGGACCTGCGGGCCACGGGCGACAACGGCCGTCCGGCGCTCCAGGGCGTGAGCCTCACCGTGCGCGCGGGAGAAATCGTCGGCATCGCCGGGGTGGACGGCAACGGACAGCGCGAGCTGGCGGAGGTGCTCACGGGCCTGCGCAAGCTGGACGGCGGCGAAGGCACGCTGCTCGGCGGTCCGCTCGCGGGGCTGACCCCGGCGCTGGCGAAGGCGCGCGGCGTGGGCCACGTCCCCGAGGACCGCCTGGCCCGCGCGGTGGTGAAGGCGATGACGGTGGAGGAGAACGTGGCCCTGGGCCGGCACCGCCAGCCGCCGTTCGCGCGCGGGCCGTGGGTGGACTTCAAGGGCCGCCGCGAGCGCACGAACCAGCTGCTGACCGCCTACGACGTGCGCCCGAACGACCCGGTGGTGGCGCTCCAGGCGCTGTCCGGCGGCAATCAGCAGAAGGTCGTGGTGGCGCGCGAGCTGGACGCGGATCCGAAGCTGCTCGTCGTCGTGCAGCCCACGCGCGGTCTGGACATCGGCGCGGTGGCGCAGGTGCATGAACGCCTTCGTGACGCGAAGGCGCGGGGTGCGGGAGTGGTGATGGTGTCGCTGGACCTGGAGGAGGTGCTGTCCCTGTCCGACCGCGTCTACGTCCTCTACGAAGGCCGCGTGACGGGGCACTTCCCGCGCAAGGACCTGGACGAGCGCGAGCTGGGCCGCCGCATGCTGGGCGCGGAGGGAAGCCATGGGTGAGCGGACGCGGCAGGTGCTGCCGTCGGTGCTCTCCGTGCTGCTGGCGCTCGCGGTGTGCTGGTTCCTCATCGCCATCACGCGCGACGTGGACACCGCCACGCGCGCCTATCTCCAGATGCTCTGGGGCGGCGTGGGCAACTGGCCCGCGTTCCTGGACGGCGGCAGTGCCACCACCGTGCTGCGCCCCCTGGGCGAGGCCGCGATGAAGGCCGCGCTGCTCACCCTCACCGGCCTGTCCGTGGCGGTGGCCTTCAAGGTGGGCCTGTTCAACATTGGCGCGCAGGGACAGATGATCTGGGGCGCGCTGGCCGCGGCGCTCGTGGGCGCGCACGTGTCGCTGCCCGGCCTGCTCCACGTCCCGCTGGCCCTCATCGCGGCGGCGCTGGCGGGCGCGGCGTGGGCGAGCATTGCCGGCGTGCTGAAGCTCAAGCGCGGCGTGCACGAGGTCATCTCCACCATCATGCTCAACTGGGTGGCGGTGAGCCTGGTGGACAACTGGCTCGTCATCGGCCCGCTGCGCGCCGTGGCGGAGGGCGCGTCGTCCATCACCGGCACCGCCGAAATCCTCCCCTCCGCGCAGCTGCCCCGGCTGCTGGGGGACAGCTCGCGCCTCAACCTGGGCTTCCCGCTGGCGCTCGCCGCTGCGTTCGGCGTCTGGGTGTGGCTGACCCGCTCGCGCTCCGGCTACGAGACGCGCGCCGTGGGCCTCACCCCGGAAGCGGCCCGCGCAGCCGGCATCCCCACGCTGTGGCGCGCGGGCGGGGCCATGGCGCTCGCGGGCGCGCTGGCGGGCCTGGCGGGCGCGGTGCTGGTGCTGGGCACGGAGGGCCGCTATCCGGGCTCGCTGGGCGCCCCGTACGGCTTCGACGGCATCGCCATCGCGCTCATCGGCAACAACCACCCGCTGGGCGCGGCGCTGTCCGCGGCCGTCTTCGGCGTGCTGCGCGCGGGCGGCACGCGCATGCAGCTGCTGGGCGTGCACAAGAGCTTCCCGGAGCTCATCCAGGGCTTCGCGCTGCTCTTCGTCGCCGGCCGCATGGTGTGGCTCGCCCTGCTGGCGCGGCGCCAGAAGCGGGCCCAGGCGCAGGGTCCGGCCCAGGCTGGAGCGGAGGTGCCCCGTGTTTGAGGTGCTCCACTCGCTCCTCTTCTCCACCCTGGACGCGGCCCCCGCCCTGGTGTTCGCCGCGCTGGGCGCCATGCTCTCCGAGCGCGCCGGCGTGGTGAGCGTGGGCGTGGAGGGCATGATGCGCACCGGCGCCTTCTGCGCGGCCGTGGCGGCGCTCGTGATGCCCACGCCGCTCGCGGTAGGGGTGGGCATGGCCGCGGGCGCGGGCATCGCCTCGGTGCATGGCTTCCTCAGCATCCGCTGGCGGTCGGATCAGGTCGTCTCCGGCATGGCCCTCAACCTGGTGGCCATGGCTGGAGGCACCTACCTGCTGGAGTCGTTCTTCGGCCCCAACGGCACGCCCTCCATCACCCAGCTGTCGCGCTGGAACATCCCGGGCCTGTCCCAGGTCCCGCTGCTGGGCGCGCTGTCCGGCCACGCGGCGCCCACGTACCTGGCGCTCACCCTGCCCTTCCTCTTCCACCTGCTCCTGTCGCGCACGCCGCTGGGCTTGCGCCTGCGCGCCGTGGGCGACAAGCCGCACGCGGTGGCCACGCTGGGCCTGTCCGTGCCCGCCCTGCGCTGGGGCGCGGTGCTGGGCGGCGGGATGATGGCGGGCCTGGGCGGCGCGGTGCTGTCCACCACCGTCCTGGACCGCTTCGAACAGCACACGCCCTCCGGACTGGGCTTCATGGCCCTGGCCGCCATGGTCTTCGGCCGCTGGACGCCGGTGGGCGCCTTCGCCGCCGCGCTCTTCTTCGCCGCCGGCAACGCGTTGAGAATCGGACTGGCCTCCAGCGCTCCCTGGCTCCTCGACCTGGTTCCCCAGGGCTTCCTGCTCGCCCTGCCCTACCTGTTGACCCTCCTCGTCCTCGCGCTCCAGGGCCAGCGGGGCCACGCCCCCGCCGCGCTGGGCACCCCGTTCGAGCAGGAATCCCGCTGACCATTTTGAGAGGGAACGGGTAATTCGCGACCCGGGTCGGGATTCACTTTTGGTCAGGTTCGACCTGCCAAATCTGAAGCGCTCACCTGCCCTGATGCGTCAGGTCATCCTTCAGCGGGCCGCCAACCCCCTGACCTTATTGGATCACGCTTTTCCGTCTTTCCAGTGTGGGCTGATCTGCCGTTGGGTGGACGTCCGGCATGCCGCTGGCATGGGAGTGCGACCATGTCGGATTGCGTAGCGGATAGCGAGCAGGCGCAGGATCCAGGCCTGAGCGTTTCCGGGACGCGGTCCCCCGGATTCAGGGCAGCGCCTGCGGGCGTTGGCCGGTCCGGTTTCCAGGCTGGGGTGGCATGAACATGCAGACGACGGGAACAGGCTCGACGTCACCCCAGCGCCCGCGGGTCATCGCGGTCGACGTGGAATCCGGCGGAATCGAGCGGGTGCGCTCCATCCTGACTCCGGCGGGCTACGACGTGCTGCCCGCGCGCGGGACGACGGCCGCGCTGGAGGCGGTGTCGCGCCACTCCGCGGACCTGGTGCTGCTGGACGTGGAGCGGGCCCGCACGGTGGGCCTGGCCGCGTACCGGCGCCTTCGCGAGGAACTCTCCCCGCCGCAGTTCCCCATCCTCATGCTCACGCCTTCCGCGGACCGCCAGACGCGCCGCGAGGTGATGGAGGCAGGTGTGGACGACTTGCTGACCACCGAACCGCTGGACCCGCTGGAGCTGAAGGTGCGCGTCCACACGCTGCTGGAGCTCAAGGCGCACCGCGAGCAGGGCGGCCTCCAGGAAGTGCTCCAGGACCCGCGCACGCGCTGGGTGCGGATGGAGCGCCTGGCGCGCGTGGGCACGCTGGCCGCGGACCTGGCCACGCAGATGGACCAGCTGGGCGTGGGCCTGCAGCGGGCGCTGGAGCATGTGCGCGCCCGCGCCGCCCAGGGGCTGCCGCCGGACTCGGAGGAGCTGCTCAAGCTGGGCGTGGCGGGTGAGCAGATGCGCCTGCACGGCCAGCACCTGCTGTCCCTGGGCCCCTCGGGCCCCAAGGACATCCAGCGCTTCGACCTGCGGGAGGTGGTGCCGGAGGTGGTGTCGCGCCTGCGCGCCGCCGGGCGCCTGGGCCGCGCGGACGTGCGCGCGGTGCTGCCGGAGGACCCCATCGCCGTCGTGTTCAACCGCCGTCAGGTGGAGCAGGTGGTGACGGAGCTGGTCTGCAACGCGGTGGACGCCGTGGAGGACGTGAAGGACCGGCCGCGCGTGGTGCAGGTGGGCGTGGAGCTGCCGGACATGTTCGGCGAGTTCGGCCCCCAGCTCTTCGTGAAGGACACCGGCATCGGCATCTTCGAGGACGAGATGCAGGCCATCTTCTCGCCGTACTACACGACCAAGGCCCCGGAGAAGAGCGTGGGCCTGGGCCTCACGGTGGCGCGCACCCTGGTGGAGAGCATGGGCGGCAAGCTGACCGTGAAGAGCCGCGTCAACCTGGGCAGCACCTTCACGGTGGAGCTGCCCGAGCAGACGTCGTCCTGGTAGCCGATTGAAAGCCACCACACGGGCGGGGAAGCACGTCCCCGCCCGCGTGACGCCGGCTAGAAGCGGTAGGCCACGCCCGCCAGCGCTTCCATCGTGAAGTAGCTGTCGTCGAAGCGCGGGACGATGGAGGGCCCCAGCCGCAGGTTGAAGTTCACGTTGAGGTTGTTGTTCACGTAGTACTCCAGGCCGCCTCCGAAGAGGATGGGGATGACCGGCCCGATGCCCTCGCCGAAGTAGACGTTGAACGGCACGTCGATGCCGGCGTTGATCATCAGCGCGCTGCCCACCGGGATGCCCACCACGAACGCCACCGGCAGCGCCATGCCGAACATCGTGTTCCCTCGGGGGAAGTAGACGAACGGACCCGGCTGGAAGGTGATGCCGAAGGCCACCTTGTCCGTCCGGGCGATCATCACGCGCAGCCAGCCCTGGAGCTTGAGGCCCGCGTCGGACGCGTCCACCAGGCCCTCACGGCCCCAGTTGAAGCTGAACTTGCCGCCGATATCGACGTTGTCCGAGCCGCCGTGCAGCAGGCCCAGCGACAGGCCTGGGAAGCCAATCTGCGCGCTGAACACGTTGCGGCCGGAGCCGACGGTCTCCGCCGCCAGCAGGGACCAGCCCTGACCACGAGCCATCGCGGTGCCGGGGACGGCCAGGAGCACGGCCAGGAGGAAACCAGGAATCAAGCGCTTCACGAGGTTCCTTTCAGCAAAGGGCCACGGCACGGGAGCCACGACCCTGTGGGTTGAGTTGAAGGGTGATTCAGGACTCAGGACTCAGGCCGGCTGGCCTCGATCACGCGCCAGCGCCAGGAAGGCGTCGATGAGGGCGGACAGCTTCGCTTCCGCGCGCTGGCGGGCCTGGGGGAGCGGCTCGCCGGGGGCGGGCGTCTCCTTGTGCTCGAAGTAGTATTTGATCTTCGGCTCGGTGCCGGAGGGGCGCAGGGTGACGCGACCGCCGCCCTCCAGCACGAAGGCGACGACGTTGGACGGGGGCAGGCCGCCCTCGCCCTTCTCGTAGTCGCGCACGCTGCTCACCGGGGTGCCGCCGATGTTCGCGGGCGGCGACGCGCGGAAGGCCTGCATGATGGCGCGGATGGTCTGCGCGCCGGCCGCACCCGGGAGCGTCACGTTGCGCTGGGCGCCCACGTGCAGGCCGAAGCGGCGCTGGATCTCCTCCAGGTAGCCCAGGACGGTGGTGCCGCGCGCCTGGCACCACGCGGCCATGTCCGCGACGACCAGGGCCGCGCCCACGCCGTCCTTGTCGCGCGTGGCGGTGCCCACGGTGTAGCCGAGCGCCTCCTCGTAGCCGAAGACGAACTGCGTGCCTTCCTTCGCCGTGCGCTCCAGCGCGCGGTTGGCGATCCACTTGAAGCCAGTGAGGACCTCGTCGTACGCGGCGTCCAGCCCGCGCGCGATCTCGCCCAGCTGCGTGGAGGACACGATGGTGGTGACGACGTGCGGGCGCGCGCGCTTCGTCCCCTGCGTGAGGACGTAGTGGCCCAGGAGCACGCCCACCTCGTTGCCGGTGAGCAGGCGCAGCTTCCCGGAGGCATCCCGCGCCATCACCGCCAGCCGGTCCGCGTCCGGGTCGTTGGCCAGCACCACGTCCGCCTTCACGCGCTCCGCGGTGGCGATGGACAGGTCCATGGCTCCCGGCTCTTCCGGGTTGGGGAAGCGCACGGTGGGGAAGCGGCCGTCGGGCTGCTGCTGCTCGGCCACCGGCGTCACGCGCGGGAAGCCCGCCTCCTTGAGCGCGAGCGCCGCCCACGCGCCGCCCACGCCGTGCATGGCGGTGTAGACGATGGACAGCGTGTCGCTGCCCTTGCGGTACAGGCGCAGGTCCAGGATGGCGCGCAGGTACGCGTGGCCCACGTCCTCCGGCAGGTCGCGCCACAGCCCCTTCGCGCGCCCTTCCGCGGGCGTGAGCAGGGGGACTTCATTGGCGGGCTCCACCTTCGCGATGGCGTCCGCGATGCCCACGTCCTGCGGCGGGACGATTTGCGCGCCGTTGCCCCAGTAGACCTTGTAGCCGTTGTACTCGGGCGGGTTGTGGCTGGCGGTCACCATCACCGCGGCGGCGGCGTTGAGGTGCAGCACGGCGAACGCGGTGACGGGCGTGGGCACCGGCTCCGGGAAGACGTGCGCGGGGATGCCCTCCGCGATGAACACGGCGGCGGTGTCCTCCGCCAGCTCCTTGCTCAAGCGGCGAGCGTCACGGCCCACCACCACGCCGCGCGTGGTGACGTCCGGCACGGTGGCCTTGAGGTAGCGCGCCAGTCCCGCGGTGGTGCGGCGCACGACGGCGCGGTTCATCCGGTTGGGGCCGGCGCCCAGCACGCCACGCAGGCCGGCGGTGCCGAACTCCAGGTCCTGCGCGAAGCGGTCCGCCAGGTCCGCCCAGTCCGACTTCGCGAGCACATTGGCCAGCTCCGCCTGGGTCTCCGGATCCGGATCCGCCTTGCGCCAGGCCTCCGCCCGCTCCCTGAGTCCGGTCGTGTCCATCGCGCGTTGCCTCGTGGTTGAAGAGGGGCGTTCAGCCCTTGTAATCGGTGAGGTGCTTGCGGCGCACCGGCCCCTTGGGGCCATCCTTGTTGTTCTGACACACGACGCAGAACTCCGCGTAGGGCATGGCCTTGAGGCGGCCCATGGGAATCTCGTCGCCGCACTCCTCGCAGTCGCCGAAGGAGTCCGGGTCCTCGCGCAGCTTGCCCAGGGCCTTCACCACGCGCGCCAGCGTGCCGTCGGTGTTGCGGTTCCGGCTGGAGGCGATGGCCTGCATCATCTCGTTGAGGGGCTGCTCGTCCTCGTCGCCGCCCACGCGCGCCTCGTCGGTGCGGTTGGGCTCGATGCGCATGGGCGTCTTCCCGGTCAGCTCCGCGTGGAGCGCGAGCAACTGCTGCAGGAAGTCCTCTCGCTGCTTCGGGGTCACGGTGCGTGCTCCAGCAAGGTCAGTACTGCGCGGTGGAGATCTGCCCGGTGACGATGGCCACGGACGCGGAAGCACCCAGGCGGTTGGCGCCCGCGCGGATGAGCTTCACGGCGTCCTCGGCGGAGCGCACGCCGCCGGAGGCCTTCACGCCCACGTCGTCGCCCACCACCGCGCGCATCAGCTCGATGTCCTTCACCGTGGCGCCGCCGGGCCCGAAGCCGGTGGACGTCTTCACGAACGCGGCGCCCGCGGCCTTGGACAGCGCGCACGCGACGACCTTCTCCTCGTCCGTGAGGTGGCCCGTCTCCAGGATGACCTTCACGGGGATGGGGTGGCTGGCCTCCACCACCGCGGCGATGTCCTGGTGCACGCGCTGGTAGTCGTGCGCCTTGAGCGCGCCCAGGTTGATCACCATGTCGATTTCACGCGCGCCCGCGCGGATGGCCTCGCGCGCCTCGAAGGCCTTCGCGGACGACAGCGCGGCCCCCAGGGGGAAGCCCACCACGGCGATGGGCACGGAGTTCGAACCGGCCAGCACGCGCGCGGCGGTGGCCACGTGGCAGCTGTTCACGCAAACGGTGGCGAAGCCGTACTGGCGGGCCTCCTCGGCCACGCGCACCACGTCCTCGGCGCGCGCTTCGGGCTTGAGCAGCGTGTGGTCGATGTACGGGGCCAGGTCCGAGGCCTTCACGAGGGTGGCCGGGTCCACGCGCGCGGTGGCGGTCTTCACGCCGGGCGGGCGCGGGGGCTCCGGGTTCAGGAGGCCGGCGGGTGCGGGCGGCACCGCCTCCTGCTGGGCCTTCCAGGCGTGCAGACGATGACGGGCCTGGTCGACCAGCTCTTCCAGGACGGTGAAGAAGGCTTCGGCGTCGGACGGCATGCCGCGCCCCTTAGCCCACTCCCGGCCCTCGGGGAAGCGCTCGCGGGAGGTGGGAGCGCCCGGTCAACGCACGGGGTGCCGCGAAGGGGAGCGGGGCTGTAGAGTTCCATCCCGTGAAGGTCTTCGCGCGGCTGCTCGCACTCCTTGTCCTCTTCCTCGCGGCGGTGCCGGGCCACGCGGCGGCTCCGGCCTCTGCGGCCCTGCCCTCCCCTGCCCCGGGCCGGCTCTCGGTCTACTTCCTCGACGTGGGCCAGGGGGACGCGGCGCTCATCGTGTCGCCCACGGGCAAGACGGTGCTCATCGACGGAGGGCCTCCGGAGGCCGGCACGCGGCTGGCGGCGCGGCTGCGCGAGCTGGTGAAGGGCCCGCTGGACCTGGTCATCCTCACCCACCCGCACCTGGACCACCTGGGAGGGCTGCGCGCGGCGGTGAAGGCGGTGGGCGCCAGGCGCTTCATGGACCCCGGCTTCGACCACCCGAGCGAGGCGTACCGAGACCTGCTGGACTTCGTGGGCCGCGAGGTGGGCCAGGTGATGAGCCCGGAGCCCAACCCCAACTCGCCCCAGACGCTGCTCACCGTGGGCCTGGGGGAAGGCGTGGCGCTCACCGTGCTCTGGCCGCGCGTGCCCCAGGAGCCGTTCCTCACGAGCACGCGCTCGGACCCGAACGCGAACTCCATCGTCACCAAGCTCACCTATGGGAAGACGGCGTTCCTCTTCACGGGGGACTCGGAGCCACCCACGGAGGAGGTGCTGCTGCAGAAGCCCGTGGACCTCACCGCCACGGTGCTGAAGGTGGCGCACCACGGCGGCAAGCACTCCTCCACCGCGGCCTTCCTGGAGCGCGTGAAGCCGCAGGCGGCGGTCATCTCCTGCGGCGTGGGCAACGACTACGGCCACCCGAGCCCGGAGGTCCTGGGCCGCCTGAGCGACGTGCGCGCCCGCGCCTTCCGCACCGACCAGGACGGCGAGGTGATGGCGGTGAGCGACGGCACGACCGTGACGCTGCGCTCGACGAAGGGCGCCGCCGGGGCCACCAGCCTGTCCGGCACGCAGCAGGCGGGGAGCCCGGTGGCGCTCGGCCCCATCGAACCCACGCCCCACGGCCGCTCCAGCCGCTCCACGGCGAAGGAACCGGAGCCCGGCGCGTCCCGGACGCGGAAGCCGGTGGAGTCCACGACGCCCACGGGCACGTCCGAAGCCACGGGCGAGCGCTACGTGTCGCTCAAGGGCAGCAAGGTGTTCCACAGCGAGAACTGCAAGACCTTGAAGCGCTCGAAGAACGAGCGCACCGTCTACACCAGCCGCGCCGACGCCCTGCGTGAGCGCCGCCCCGCCGAGGATTGTCATCCATGAAGGCCCGCATCGCGCTGGGAGTGGGGCTGCTGCTCGCCTCCCTGGCCTGTCAGCAGCAGCCGTCCGCGCCACCCGCGCAGAAGCCCCCGGAGAAGTCGCGCTACTTCGGCGGCGCGCCGGACGGGAAGCTCCACGTGTACTTCTTCGACGTGGGCGCGGGGGATGCCGCGCTCATCGTCACGCCGCGAGGCAACACGGTGCTGGTGGACTCCGGCCCCGCGTCCGCCGAGTCGCACCTGGTGAACCGGCTGCCGGAGCTGCTGCGCCGGGAGCTGGACCTGGTGGTCCTCACCCAGCCAGACCCGAAGCACCACGGCGCGCTGGAGGCGGTGCTCAAGCGCGTGGGCGCGCGGCGGCTGATGGAACCCCAGCTGCCGGACACGTCGAAGGCCTACGACGCGCTGCTGACGGCGGTGGGCTCGCGAGGGGTCCAGATTCTGTCGCCCGCGCCGCCGTCGTCCGCGCCCAAGGAGCTGGTCCGGTTGACGCTGGAGGACGGGGTGAACCTCACGGTGCTCTGGCCCCGGGCGCCCGCGGAGCCGCTCTTGAAGGAGGCCCCGGACGCGGAGGGCCGCAACGCGGCGAACTCCATCATGCTGCGCCTGACGTACGCCGACACGTCGGTCGTCTTCGCGGGCGGCGCGCGGGGAGAGACGGAGGCCCGGCTGCTGGAGCGCGGGCTCTTGTCCTCCGCCACGCTGCTGAAGGTCGCCTCGCCCGGCGTGGAGGGGGCGAACTCGCAGGCGTACCTGGAGGAGGTGCGGCCACAGGCGGCGGTGATCAGCGGGGATGACAGCCAGGGGAAGAACCCGAAGGTGAAGGAACTCCTCGCGCGGCTGCGCGGCGTGGATGCACGGGCCTTCCGCACGGACGTGAACGGAGAGGTGCACGCGGTGAGCGACGGCAAGCAGTTCGAGCTGTCGCTCCAGCGTCCGACTCCGGGCGAGCCCGGCGGCACGCGGCGCGTCTTCCCGGGGTTGGATCCGCGCCCGGCGCTGGTGCGGACGGCGAAGCCCGCGCCCGTGGTGAAGCCCACGCCCACCGAACCGCCCGCCATCCGGACGGAGCCCGCGCGTGTCGCCGAGACCCCGCGTGACAACAAGACCCGCGTCAGCAACGTGACGGACGTGGATGACCTGCCCATCGCGCGCAAGGGCACGCGGACGGAGACGGCCCCGCCCAAGGCGGTGCGCTCGTCCACCAGCACGTCCACGTCCATGACGGGCAACTACATGGCGAGCAAGAACAAGCGCATCTTCCACAAGTCCACCTGCCGGAGCGTGAGGCTCATCAACGATGAGAACCTGCTCACGTGGAGCACGCGTGACGCGGCATTGAAGTCGGGCCGCAAGCCCGCCGGAGACTGCGACCCGTGACGAAGAAGACGAAGCCCCGGTCCATGGCCACGGTGGACCGCATCGAGGACGACGTCGCAGTGCTGGTGGTGGACGGCCAGCAGGTGACCCGCGCGCTGGACACCCTGCCCTCCGGCGTGCGCGAAGGGGACGTCGTGGACCTGGAGACGGGGACGGTGGACGCCGAAGCCACCGAATCCCTGCGCGCCGACGTCCGCGCCGCGAGGGAACAGGCGATGCGAGGCAAGAAGCCGCCCGCGGGCGACTTCGACCTCTGAGCCGAAGCGTCCTGCTCGACGTGCCGGCCGCGAGCTGAGACCCGCGCGCGGAGGCCGAGCGGCTTGAGTGACGCGCCAGAAGGCGCCAGCCCTCGCGGGACGACCGGCCTCTGCTGAATCGAAGCGTCCTGCTCGACGTGCCGAGTCCCCAGCAAGAGCAGAACGAAGGGCGCCCACTGAACCAGCGCGTCCTGCTCGACGTGCCGGAGTACCCGGCCGGAGCAGGACGTGGCGGGAGGGCCTGCCCACCGCGTCACGCGGAAGCAGGCCCACCCCACACGTGGACTACGGCGTGGAACCTTCCGCCGGAGCCGTGGCCTCACCCTCCGCCGGGGCGCCCTGCGAAGGCGCCGAGGGTTCGGCGGCGGCCGGAGGAGGCGCCACGGGTTCGGCGGCGCCGGGAGCGGGAGCGGCCTGACGCGGAGCCGGAGCGGGCGGAGGCGCCTTGCCGGTCACCTTGTTGACCATGTCCGCGAGGGCGGGAGGCAGCATGCCCGCCGCGGACAGGCCGAACAGCGCCACCGCCGGCAGGACGATGAGCAGCACCAGCACCAGCGCCACCACCTTCAGCGGGCTGCCACGGCGGGCAGGAACCACCGGACGCTTGCGCGCGGCCTTCGAGTCCTGCGCCTGGCGCGCGTCCTCTTCCTCCTCCTCGTCGTTGCGAGGGTCTTCGCGCGTCTCGTCCTGGCCGAGGTCCTCTTCGTCCGAACCGTCGCCCCGGTTGCCGGGCAGGTCCAGGTCGGAGAACAGCTCGTTGAGGGGCGCTCCGCTCGCCGCGGGGGCATCCTCCATGGGCGGAGCCACCGCGCGACGCGGGGCGGGCGTGGGAACCGTGGCGGGCGCCGCGCGGTTGTTGCCGTAGAGCGTGCCCTCCTCCTCGTCGCCGTCGCGATCGAAGTCGCCGTTGTTGTCGTCCTCGGACGGGCCGGGCTCGCTCTCCGCGTAGAAG
>NZ_RAWR01000226.1:0-16951 GCF_003986945.1 Corallococcus sp. AB018
CCCCGAGGCCGTGACCGCCGCCGCGTCCGCGCTCGCGCTGCTCCAGTCGAAGCTCAAGGGGCCCAGCTGGAAGGTGACGCGGCTGGCGCGCAAGGCCCGCCACGCGCTGCGCGCCCTGGGCGGTGTGGACCCCTCGGCGCACCCGGCCCTGGCCGCGCCCTTCACCGCGCTGATGGCGCACGTGGTGGGGCCCAAGGCGGAAGGACGCTTGCCGGTGCGCCACGCGTTGGGGCTTTTGTCCCAGGTGGACGTGACGGCCTTCCAGCGCGCGGCGGAGATGTGGAAGGCCGCGCCCGCGGGCTCGGTGCCGGCGGGCGTGGCCGCCGCGCGGACGCTCAACGACCCGGAGCTGGCGCTGCGCGTGACGGCGCTCCTCTCCGAGCGCCCCGACCTGCGCGACGGCTCCGAGGACGCCTGGACGAAGCGCTGGACCGTGCTCAAGCCGCACGTGGAGGCCCACCTGTCTGGCGCGGGCCAGTCGCTCGCCGCCTTCGTGGGCGGTGTGGACGCGGGCGGCGACGCGCACCTGTCCAAGCGGCTCGCCCGGCTGGGAGCGTGACGCCGGAGGCCCGCGCGTCACGCCCTGGCCTACGGCGCGCCTTCCGCCGCGGACGCCGCGGGCTTCTGGAGGGTGGCGGCCGTGGGCTCGCGGTCCATCTCCTCCTCGGGGTACGCCTGCGCCGCGTCCAGGTACTTCTTCGACTGCACCCGGCGGCGCTCCGCCTTGCTCAGCCCCTCCGGGCTCAGCAGTGTGGGCTCCCCGCCGCCGGACTTCTCCACGACGTGGCCGTCGCAGAAGAACCACTCGGTGCGGCCCTCCGGCGACACGCGCGCGAAGAACAGGTCCGGCTGGCCCACCTTCACGGGCTTCGGGCACCACGTCTCGCGCGCCTTCGCCTCGCGCTCCCCGCCCTGCTCGCGCCACTGCTTCTGCGCCTCGCGCAGCGCCGCGGCCGCTTGAATCCGGGGCCCCAGCTCCATCCGCTCGCGCGTCTCCGTCAGCAGCTCCCCGCCTCGCCGGGCCAGGTCCGGGAACGCGCCCGCGCGCCGGAAGTCGCAGGTCTTCAGCGCCTGGAGGTTGGCCTCGTGCACCTTCAGCACCGGGGGCAGCGTGCGCAGGCCCTCCTCCAGCAGCTCCAGGTGCTTCGCGTGCTCCAGCCCCTTCGGGTCCAGGGCCTGGTCCGTCTCCTTGACGAAGCGGGCCAACAGGCCGTTCACCGCGGTCAGCTCGTCCTGGAACCAGCGCGGCTCCGCGTCGCAGGGGCTCGCCTTCGCCCCCGTGTAATCCCGATACTCCGCCCGGGACATGCCCAGCGCGTAGTGCTGGACGGGCGGGGCCTGCTTCGCCGCGCAGCCCCCCAACACCGCTCCCAGTCCCAGGAGCGCGATGCTTCGTGCCAGTGTCGTCATCCGGCCCATTCTGCCAGTCCTATGAGGGCAAACAAACCGACAGGATGGTTCCTGGAAGGGGAGCGGCCGGGGGAGAGGCTGTGAGTGACAGGGTTGTGACAAAAGCACCGGCGGGCTTTCCGGGACCGCGACCCGGGGTACGAGGGGGAGCATGAAGCCCCGGGCTCTCCTCGTCATTGGCATGCTGGCCGCGTTGCTGGGGGTGTTCTACCTGCTGGCGGCCCCGATGGCGCCCCTGCAGGGGGCGCCGGAGCCGGAGTCCACCGTGCTGCCGTCGCGGCGGCGGGTGACGGACATCACGTTCCTCTACAGCACGGAGAAGCGCGCGTGGGTGGAGGCGGCGCTCGCGGAGTTCGAGCGGACGCATCCCCGGGTGCGGGTGACGCTGGTGGGGCGGGGCTCGCTGGAGGCGGCGCAGGCCATCCTGGAAGGGCGGGAGAAGCCCACGGTGTGGAGCCCGGCGGACAGCGCGGAGTTGCGCATGCTCGCGGCGGATTGGGCGACGGACGCCTCGCACGGGCCGCTGTTCGCCACGGAGGGAGACGCCGCGCCGCATCCGCTGGTGATTACGCCGCTGGTGTTCGTGGGCTGGCAGGACCGGATGGAGGTGTTGCGCAAGGCGGGCGGGGGCTCGGCCCTGTCGTGGAAGACGCTCCAGCGCGCGGTGGCGAGCGACCGGGGCTGGCCCGCGGTGGGCGGCCCGCCGGAGTGGGGCTTCGTGAAGCTGGGCCACACGGACCCCCGGAAGTCGAACTCCGGCCTGCAGGCGCTCCTGTCCGCGACGCTGGAGTACCTGGGCCGGCGCGAGAGCGTGAAGGAAGGGGACCTGCTGGATCCGGGCTATCAGGCGTGGCTCCAGGGACTTGAGCGGGGCGTGACGCGCTTCGAGCCGTCCACGGGCACGTTCATGACGGACCTGGTGCGCTACGGGCCGTCCCGCTACGACCTGGCGCTGGTGTACGAGAGCCTGGCCATCGCGCAGTTGGATCATGCCCAGGGCCGGTGGGGTCCGCTGCGGGTGGACTATCCGCCGGTGACGCTGTGGAGTGACCATCCTGCGGCGGTGCTGCAAGCGGACTGGGTGACGCCCGAGCAGCGCGAGGCGGCGCTGGAGTGGGTGGCCTTCCTGCGCAGCCCGGAGGTGCAGGCCCGGGCGCTGGCGTTCGGCTTCCGGCCGGCGGATCCATCCGTGCCGCTGAAGACGCCGGACGCGGACAACCCCTTCACGCGGCTGGCGGCGCACGGCATCCGCGTGGACGTGCCGCCCGCGGCGGACGTGCCGGATGCTTCCGTGCTGCGCACGCTGTTGGAATTGTGGACGCGCATGGGCGTGGGGCGCTGAAGGCAGCCACGCACCGGCACACCGTCGCGCGGCACCTACCGCACGTGCGCCACGAACTCGGAGACGCGCAGGGCCCAGGCCTCCGCGGAGTCCAGCTCCGAGCGGGCATCGCAGTAGCGATCGAACGACGCCTCCGAACCGTCGCGCGCGAAGAGGGCCGCGTTGAAGTCCCTCTGCGCCGTGGTGAGCCACTGGCTCGCGCGCATGCGCAGCCAGTTCGCCACCTGCGGGGTGGGATCCACCTGGTTCAAATCCAGCGAGGTGGGGTGCAGCTCCACCATTTCTCCATCCTTCTCAGACTCTGGCATCGCGTTCATGGATCGGATGGTTGCCACGCCCCCCAGGCTGAGCACCCGACCCGGATGGACGAGACAAACGTCGATAGTGAGCAGTTGCCGACGCTGAAATCTTCGCTGGAGGACGGAACGTCAGACTGGCGGGCTGCGTCAGATGACGCCGTCCCACCCGGTGTCATTGCGACGGAAGGCGTCCCGAATGGCCTGAACGGTGGGCTCGGGAAGGGGACCCTGCTCCAGGGTGCGAGCGTTGGCGCGCAGGTTGTCCAGGCGCGTAGTGCCCACGATGCAGGTGGCCACGCCCGGCGCGAACGCGGTGAAGCGCAGCGCCAGCTCCGGCCAGTCCAGGCCGTCCGTCTGGAGGGCCATGCGCTGCATCCGTTCCCAGTACTCGCCCACGTCGTGAGCGTAGGGGCGCCCCGGAAAGCGCCACGGCGCGTTGGCCAGGGGCCGCTTGGCGATGACGCCCACGCCGCGCTCCTGGGCCTTGGCCACGCCATGGTCCAGCGAGCGCTGGTCGAAGAGGTTCACGGACGTCTGCACCACGGCGAACGCGCCCGTCTCCAGCGCGGCGTCCAAACCCGCGTTGTCGCCCGAGTACGCGGCGGCGCGCACCTTGCCCGCCTCCACCGCGCGGGTGAGCGCTTCGATGAGCCCCGGGCGGTGGAGCACGTCCGGCGGACACGAGTGGAAGTGCAGCACGTCCAGCACGTCGGTGCGCAGGCGCTGGAGGGCCAGGTCCACGCCGCGCGTGATGCACTCGGGCGTCCAGTCCTCCACGCCGGGCACGCCATAACCGCACTTGGTGGACAGCACGAACTCGCGGCGGCGAGCGCCGAGGAACCGGCCGATTCTCTCCTCGGACACGCCGTAGCTGGGCGCGGTGTCGATGAGCGTGATGCCCGCGTCGAGCACGCCGTTGAGGAGCGCCTCCGCGTCGGCGTCGCTCAGCGCTTCACTGCCCACGGGCCCCGCGCCGAAGCCGAGCGCGGACACGGTGAGACCACTCTTCCCCAGGGGGCGTTGAATCATCGGGTGGGACCCTCTCCACGCGCGGCCAGGTCGATGAAGCCTCGGATCCAGATGAGGTTCACGGCGTCACAGGCGTCCTGCGACATGGGCGTGGTGGTCTCCAGCGCGGCGGCGTACGGCACGCCCTGGCGCATGTACCAATCGGTGACGCTGCCGTCGTGGAAGACGATGAGGCCGTGCTCGTCCGCGTAGGCGTTGTCATCCACCTTGCGGCTCTTCACCACGGTGGCATGCGCGGCGGCGGCCTCCTGCATGGAGTGATAGGCGGTCTTGTCCCCGAAGACATACGCGTACGTGGCGACGCCGCCCAGGTAGTTGTCCTGGTGGATGTCGAGCGCGGCGTCCGGAGCGGGGAAGCGCGCCAGGTCCGTGCGCACCGCGCGCGTCTCCTTGGGGCCGCCGTCGTACAGGGCCCAGCGGAGGATGGACGGGTCACCCACGAGCTCGCCGCGCCACTCGCCGGGGGCGACCTCGTAGCGCATGAAGTCGTTGTTGGGCTTCTCGCCGCTGCGGTTGTAGCGGGTGCCGTCCTCGAAGCCGGAGGGGTTGATGCACGGGTAGACGCGCAGGCCCACGCCCTTGGACTTCGCGTACGCGACGATGTCCGGCAGGTGCTTCGCGAGCGTCAGCGGGCCAGCGGGCTCCTCCCCATGGAAGCCGGACGTGATGACGAGCCAGCGGTCGCCCGGGACGATGAGGCGGAAGAGGGGATAGTCGCGCCCCCCTTCATGTACCTGTCCGTATTCAGAGAGCTCCCCCAGGGCGGCGTGGGAGCGGATGCGTCGAGCGTAGTCGGTGTAATCCACCGACCGACAATAACCGCGCGCGTCATCCCTGCCCACGAAGGTTCACGGTGGGACACGGAATGTGTCATTCCGAGCGCACCGTGAGACCCACCCGGGCGGGGTTACTTTTCTCCGGTGCGCTCGCGGAAGTCGCTGACCAGCTCCTGGCGCTGGGCAGGAGTGAGCGTGCGGTGGACTTCGAGCACGGCATCCACGGCCTTGTGGGCGAAGGCGCGAGCGGCGTCGATGCGCGCGTCCACCAGGGCGTGGAGCTTCGCGGAGTCAGGCGTTTCGGACGCCAGCTGGGCGACGGCCTCGGAGCGCGCGGCCTTCTGGCCCTCCATGAGCGACTGGCCTTCGTTGAGGAGGCGGTCCTTCACGGCGTGGATGGAGGAGCGCTGGGCCTCGGTGGCGTTGAGGTCATCCAGCTTGTCGTCCAGCTTCCAGGTGACCATCTGGTTGATGCGCTCCGGGTCGGGCGTGCCGCGGTGATGGCGGCCCCAGCCGAAACCGGTGAGCAGGGTGACGGCGACGACGGCGGTACCGGCGATGACGAGCGTCTTCTTCATGGCGTGTGGCTCCAGGAGTGGGGGTGCTGTTTCCCGCTGCTTGACTGGAACCAATATGGAAGCCGTCGGTTGCGGTGATTTGAGCAGGGCGTGAAGAAGTGTGAAGGCTCAGCGGCCATCCCAGAACGCCATGTCGCCGTACTCCCAATCCCAGGGCACACCGGCTTCGCCCAACACGAAGCGAACGAGGTGGGGATAGGCGGGTTCGGCGCGGACGTCGTTGCTCAGGATGAGCACGCAGCGGCGTCCACGCGGCAGGCACACAAGAGTATTGCCGGTGCTGTCGTTATGGCCGTTCTTGAAGAACCCGCGTCCCTGAGGACCGTCGAACACCACCACGCCCAGGCCTGCCGCCAGGTCCTTGCGCCGTGACTCCGGCGGCAGTTCGTCCTGCAGGGTAGGGAACTGGCTCCGGGTGGTGATGGGCAACTGTGGAGAGGTCATCCGGGCGAAGGTCTCCGGAGACAGGCCCTCACCGCTCACCAGCGCGGCCGCGAAGCGCGCCAGGTCATCGAGGGTGGTGTCCATGGAACCGGCCGCGCGCACCCTGCTGCGTTCGTCGTGCGGCTCCACACCGCCGTCGGCCTTCCAGCCGTCAGCCAGGTTTTGTGCGAAGTCCGGCCGCCACGTCATGCTGGTCGTGCGCATGCCGAAGCGGTCGAACACGCGCCGTTGCATCTCCGCACCCACGTCCAGCCCGAGCCCGCGTTCGAGCACGAACTGCATCAGGATGATGCCGTCGCCTGAATAGGCAAAGCGGCTGCCCGGAGCGAAGTGGATGCGCAGCCTCTCGTCTGGTTCGAGGAACCCGAAGTTGGCAAAGCCAGCGCTGTGGGTGAGCAGGACGCGCGGCGAGATGTCCCGCCAGCGTTCATCCCCGGCCAGATGGGACCAGGTCGAATAGCGGTCCTCGTCCGGGTATTCAGGCAGCGGCTTGTCCAGGTACTTCGAGATGGACGTGTCCAGGTCGATGCGCTTCTCGTCCGCCAACTGCATCACGAGGTACGCGAAGACCGTCTTGGTGATGGACGCGCCATACATCACCGTGTCCGTGCGCAGCGGCTCGCCCTTCGCATCGCGTGCGCCGTAGGCCCGGGTCGCGACGACACGACCGTTGTCGATGACCGCGATGGCCAGCCCCTTCGCGCCGGTCGCGGACATCGCGCGGGCCGCCTCCGCATCCAGCGCGGCCACGTCGGGAACGGGCGGCGACTCACGAACCGCCGAAGTCGTGGCACAGCCGCTGGCAAGCAACACACACAGGCTCCAGGCGCGCAGCCTCTTCATGCAATGGGCTCCCATCCGCGAGACATGAAGCAGACCCTATCGTCCGTACAACGAGTGCGGCCACGGCCGATTGCTCCAAGGCGGTGGATTCGCGGCGTGGCCCACACGGGCGGTACCCTCGGCCGCCTTGGATTCCCTTCCGAGCCGTCCTACGCCACCAGCCCTCCGCTCCCCGAGTCGCCGCGTCCGCACGTGTGATCGGTGCTGGTCGCGTTCGTGCTTCTCCTGGTGACGGATGTCGTCGCGAGCACCCTCGTGGCAAGCATCGAGATTGCCCGGACGGATCTCGACCCACGGGACAGCGCGGCCATGACGCGCTGACTGCTCGGCCAGCAGCCGCTGGATCCGCTCCGCTTCGGCCAGGCAGTCCGCGGCGCTCATCATTCGTTGGCACTGTGGCATGGAGGCGTCAGACCTCAGCCCCAAGCCAATGGATCAGAGCAGTCCGTCCTGGATGAGCCCACGGCGCTGGTAGTCCTGCATCTGCGCGCCGTCGTGGGCCACCACCGGGTGCAGCTCGGGCGCGGTGCGCAGCAGGTCGTGCAGCCATCGCAGTTGGTGTGCCATCGCCTGTGCATCCTCGCCGCCCAGCCAGTTGGTGAGCCGCGGGTGCATCCTCGGGAGCCGGATGTTGTCCTGGTGCCAGGCCACGTCGCCGACGAGCAGGAACTCGCGCCCGTCGACGAGCCGCACGTACACCAGCTGGGTGCCGGGCGTGTGGCCCGGGGCCTTGATGAGGACCACGCCGGGGCGCAGCAGGTGCAGTCGCTCGTACTGGAGCGGAGTGAGCCTGGCGCGCAGCTCCGCGGTGAAGCCGGCTTCCTGCGCGAGCGGGCTGCGCAGTTGTTCGTCCGTGAGGTGAACCTTGCTCGCCACCTCGTCCAGGTATGCCGAGTGCGCGATGCCCGCGCAGTGGTCGAAGTGCTCGTGGGTGACGACCGTCGCGTCCGCGCGGCGCAGCGCCTCCTGGACCCGGGTATAGGCCGCGGCGTCGAACTCCGAACCGGGGAACTGGGCCAGCTGTGTCTTCTCGTCGTTAACGACGTCCACCAGCACCGTGCGGCCGTCGGCATAGACGACCTGGTACGCGTTGAAGTCGAAGGTGGCCTCTCCGAAGCCGCTGCCGGCCACCACGAGCGCGTGCGGCACTCCGGAGGCCCGGCCCACGCGCTGGCTGCGCAATCCGGTGGGGAGCGGCGCGCCGGTGGAGACGGCCAGGGCCCGGATGGCGCCGAGGTCGGCGTCGAAGCGCGAGGTCTCCGGTACGTTCACGTCGCTCAGTCCCACGGCCGCGACGACGACCAACACCAGCAGCAGGGCCGCGACGGTCAGGCCCACACGACGCCACAGGGTTCTCTTCATGGCCGGCATCTTGCCGACTCCCGCCGCCACCCTGCGTGAAATTTCCGCGGTGTGCGCACCCGCGGTGAATCAAGCGGTGCCCTTCTGGGGGCGCAGCAGCGCGGCGGCCAGCACGACTCCGTAGACCGCCGCGCTTCCATGGACCGCGAGCGCGAAGGCGAGCGAGGCACCGCCATGCATCACGGTCAGCGCGTCCACGATGGGCATCACCATGCATGCGAGCACGAAGACGCCCGCGGCCTTTCGCTGCCGGATGGCCACCAGGGCGAACATCGCCAGTGCCACGCCGAGGTCCCTGCCCGCCTTGATGTACAGCCAGGGGATGACCTCGCTCCCGGAGTCGCGCAGACCGAAGCCCCTGGCCGCGCTGAGCGGGTCCCGCGCGGCATTGAGGCTGAGGAACAGCATGAAGGCGCCCAGCAGCAAGGTGAACAAGGCCGTGGGAGACGTGAGCTTCCAGGGCAACTGTGAGGGATTCGGGTTCATGAGGCCTCCAGCTGAAGAGCGGGTGTCGTTCATGACTGGGAATGTGACGGTCTGGCCTCGGAGCCGCCATTCGCGGACGGCTCAACCTTTTGTCTGAAACGCTCAGGGCGTGAGCGCTGGGGACAGCCCGCTGCTAGCCTTGAGGCCATGGACCTCGCGCATGCTTCCGACCTGCTGGGGCAGATCCTCGAGCGAACCCGTCTGCGAGGGCAGCTCTACTGCCGCACCGTGGCGCGGGCCCCCTGGGGGCTGCGTTTTGCACCCACGGCCACGGCGGCCCTGCATCTGATCATCGCGGGCTCCTGTCACCTCACGCAGGGGCGGGACACCGTCGCGCTGGGGCCGGGGGATGTCGTGCTGCTGCCGCGCGGCGACGGGCATGCCGTGGCGGACTCGCCCCGCAGCCCCAAGCTGAGGGTGGAGGAGTGGCTGGCGACACGTGGGGAAGGGGCTTCCTCGTATGTGCTGGGCGGGGCCGGCGTGGAGTCGCGGGTGCTCTGTGGCTTCTTCGCGTTCGACGAGCCGGGGGCGCATCCCGTGTTGCGGTTGCTTCCCGAGCGGGTCCACCTGAGGGGGGCTTCCGAGGACGCGCGTGCCCTGTTGCCCACGGTGTCGCTGCTCGAACGGGAGTACGAGCGGGGAGAGCGGGGCGCCTCGGTCATCGTCTCCCGGTTGCTCGACATCCTGCTGGTGCAGGTGCTTCGTGCCTGGGCGGACGCGCAGCCGCCGGGCGGCGCGGGCTGGTTGGGAGCGCTCGGCGACCGGACGCTCGCCAGCGCCCTGGGCTGGATGCACGCGGAGCCAGGGCGGAGTTGGACCGTGAGCGAGCTGGCGCGGCGCTCGGGGACATCGAGGGCGACGCTCGCGCGGCGCTTCGCGAGCGAGGTGGGCGTGGCGCCTCATGAGTACCTCACGCGGCTTCGGATGCAGGAGGCCGCGCACGCGCTGCGTGACGGACAGGACGGGCTCGCGGCCATCGCGGGCCGCGTGGGTTACGAGTCCGAGTTCGCCTTCAATCGGGCTTTTCGACGGGAGATGGGAGTGCCCCCCGGCGAGTACCGGCGCAAGGCTCGTGAGGGCTGAACCGGAGTTCGTGCGGGGCTTCGGCGCTGCTTCACAGGACTTCGGCGTTTACGGGCTGAACATGCCGGTGAGCACGCTGACGCGGCCATGAGGCAGCGAGTGCTTGAACCGGCTCGTCGCGAGGTCCGAGCCGGGCGGGCACACGTTCTGGGAGGGCCGTGTGCAGCACCGCCACGCGCGTCGCGGTGGTGGAATCGTTGCTCGTGCCGAGGCGGTAGATCGTCACTTCGACGTATAGGCGGACGTGTGCAAAAACATTGGACTTCGCTCTGACCTAGAGGTTCCAACGGGCTCGCCTCGGACTGCTTGCCCACTGGCGGGCGTGCAGTGCGAACCATGCGGCAGCAGCTGCTGCTAGTTCCGCAGGAGCCCCCTGTTCAATCTCGATTCCATCAGGTGGTCCAACGTCAACGCCTGCTTCTTGCGCCGGGACCCCATCGTCCCCATTTAGAAAACTACGACTCCAGCCACCACGAATTGCTCGGCCGTCGAAGTCGAGTCGCAGTGTGTCGCGAACTGCTCCGTCCTCGACGAAGTCCATGGACACGATAAGCCACGGATGTCCCTCCGCGCTCTCGTGCTGCCACACATCAAGATCCGGTTGAAGATGGAGCAGCGCCTCCAGAAACCTGGCCTCGGCATCAGTCCTCGCGACGTCTTGGAGATCAGGGATTGGCATTTCCTCATGATGAGGTCGTTCTCCTCTCGCTCAAAGTGGGGAGGTAGCATCGGTCGCCATGGATTCACCTTCCGACCCGTCCTCCACCGCCCATTCGCCGGTCCCCACATCGCCGCCACGCGTGTGGACGGTCCTGGTTGCGTTCGCGCTCCTGGTGACCGCAATCGTCGTCGGGGGCGTCATTTCCGCCAGCATCGCGATGGCGATGGAGATGCTCCGCGCAGGAGTGAAACCCCAGGACACGGTAGCCATCCAGGCCCTGACTGAGCAGCTCAAGTCGATGCCCTGGCTGATGGTCGCGGCCGTGATGACGTCCAGTTGCTTTGGGTTGGTCGCTGCGCTCCTGGGCGGGTTCTTGTCCCCCACGCCGTTGAAGCAGCGGCTGCGCCTGGACGCGGGAGCGACGACGCCTGCTTGGGCCTGGGTGGCCGCGCTGGTGGGCTGCTTCACGATGGGGCAGGCCATGGAGAGCCTGTCGGTGCTCGCAGGCGTATGGAATTACGCGGCGTCGCTGAAGGGGCTGCAGGCCGCGAGCCAGGGCTCGTTCGTCACCTTCGCGGCGTTGCTGTTCTTCGGCGCGCTGGTCGCGGGCACCGGGGAGGAACTCTTCTTCCGGGGCTATGTGCAGACGCGGCTCGTGGAGCGCTGGGGGCGCACGGCTGGCATCGCGGGCGCAGCCACGCTCTTTGGCATCCTGCACTTCGACCCCATCCACAGTCCCATGGCCCTGATGATGGGCTTGTTCCTGGGCTGGCTCGCGGAGCGCACGGGCAGCGTGCGGCTGCCCATCTTCGTCCACGCCTTCAACAACCTGACCTCGTTCCTGCTGTCTCGCTATGCGCCGTCCACCACGGAGCTACCAGCCTCCGTCCACGTGACGTTGCTGGCGGTGTGCTCGCTGGCGTTCGTGGGAACGGTGACAGCACTGCGGCGGATGGATGCCCGGCCGCCAGAGCCTGTGCTCGTCGGGCCCTGAAAGCATCTCAAGGACCCCCGGCACCGCGAGCCTCGCCCGTCCCATCCGGCAACTCCGCCGCGAGCTTCGCCCTCAACGTGACCACGATGTCCGGAGGGTCTCCTGCCACGTCGCGCAGTTCCGCCGGATCCGCCACCGTGTCGAAGAGCTGCACGCGCCGTCCCTCCGTGGGTGTCAGGGCGGGGCACGGCCGGCGTCCCCTGGGGCGTGCCGGGCTTTCCCCGGTCCGCCTATAAGGGTTCCATGCCTCAGCCCCAACCGGTCGAGCTCACCCCGCGTCGTCGCCGTGCGCTCCTCACGCAGCGGCTCCTCACCGAGCGGCTGGCCCCCGAGGAGCTTCGCGGCCTGCTCGCCGCGTCCGATCCGGAAGAGGTCCACGCGGCGCTGCTGCACCTGACGCGCCGCCTGGCGCGGCTGGAGGGCGGTGACACGCCAGTGTCCCTGATGGAGGCGCTTCCGGCGGCTCTCGGCGCGTGCGCTCCCGAGTCGCAGGTGCTCCTCGCCAGGCTGGCCCGGCTGCTACCGCCGGAGATTCCCCTGGCGAGGCTGAAGTCGCTGGCGAAGGGAACGGAGCCGCTCCCAGTTGACGCGGAGGCGGAGTGGCTCGTCACGGAGATGCTTCGTGAACCCGCGAAGCTGGCCGTCCTGCCGGGTGGCGCGCTGCTGTTGCATGCCGTGCAGCGACTCTCCCCATCCGATGGGGTTGACGCGGAGGCGCTGGTCGACGCGCTGTGCGGCCACCTGGACCCGGAGGTCCAGCTCGAGGGTCTTCGCCACCTGGGCGGGGCGCTCGGTCTGGGACTCGTCACGGTGAAGCATGCGCTGGCGGTCGCGGTCCGCGCGCTCGAAGCCCCGGACGCGCGGGTGGCGCTCCAGGCCGCGGAGTTGCTCGCTGAACCCTGGGCGGCGAGGCCCGACCTGGCGCCTCCCCTCGGTTCGCTCCAGGGCCTGCTGGAGCGCTCGGAGCGACTGGCCTTCGCTTCGCTGCGCATCCTCGCCCGTCGAGGAGACGCCGCCGCGCTGCGGCTCGTGCTGGAGGACGGCCGGCGATCGCTCCGGGTGCGACGCGAGGCCATGGCCCTGCTGGCACCCTTCGCGAGCCATGCGGAGTTGCGGCTGTCGCTCCACCTCTCACTTGAGGATCCGCTCCTCTTCGGCCCCACGTGCGCGGGGTTTCTCCAGACGCTCTACCGGCGGGGCGTGCGGTGCGAGCCGGACGCTGTCCCCCGGGTGCGCGAGCTGTTCCTCTCCAACCCGGCCATCACGCCCGAGGTCATCGCGGAGGTGTTGAGTCTCCGGCAGCGTGAGTACGTCGAACCGCTGTGGCGGTTGTCCGCCACGGACGCGGACTTCACCCGGCACCTCGCGCTCCTGCGCGAACTGGATGGTCCGGAGGCGTTCGACCTGCTCCGCGCCCTGCTCGTCCGGCCCGAAGCGCGCACGCTCCGGCCGGAGGTCATCGAGGCACTTGGACACCAGGGGCACGCCGCCGCCGAGGAGGACCTCCTCGCCTGCTTCGATGCCGAACCCTGGGCCTGCCTCGATGCGCTCCACCACCTGGGCGGCGCGCGCACCGTGGCGTTCCTTCGTGCCCACCCGGGCCTGACGGATTCCGCCTGGCGCGCCGAAGCGCACGCCCTGCTGGCGGCGCTTGAAGACACCTCCGCGTCCATGCCCTCTCCAGTGGAGGCCGCGCCGAGCCGTGAGGTGCTCGCGAGCCTTCAGCCCGGCTACGACGACGCGTCCTTCCGCGAGGTCTCCCGTATCGCGCTCCAGACGCAGCATCCGCTGCGACTCCAGGCCATCGGCCAGCTCGGCCATGAAGCCCGGCGGCGCGCACTCGTGCCGCTGGGGGAGCTGTTGCTCGATGCGGACGAGCATGTCCGGTCCGCGGCGCAGCAGGCCGTCGCACAGGTGGGGCGTGGGCTCCATGCTCGGGGCCGTGTGCGCCCGGACCGGCGCTCCGCCCCCGTATCGGAAGACGAAGCCGGCGCGCGGGTCCTCACGGAGTGTCTGCTCGACCTGCTCCAGCGGCGGGACCTGAGCGACGCGCAGCTCGAACGGGTGCTGGGGCAGCTCGTCGGCCGGAGGCATCCCGCGCTCGCGCGGCGGCTGCGGCGCTTGCTCCGCCATGAGGGCGTGCAGGTGCCGAAGCTCGTGCTGGAGTGCCTCGCGCACTCTGGAGATTCGCGGGCCGTGGCCTGGCTGGTGCCCTTCGCGCGGTCGGAGGACATCTATCGCCTGCGACAGGCGCTCAGTGGCCTCGGGGTGTTCAAGGTGGAGTGGGCGGTGCCGCTGCTTGCGGCGGGGCTCGCGCACCCCAACATGAACATCAAGAAGACCGCCGCCGAGGCGCTCGTCAACGCGGGCCCCGGTTGGCCGCCGCCCATCGGGTTGATGCTGGGCTGGCTCCGGCGCCACGACAACCCGGGCCTGCGCGAGTCCCTCATCCGCGCGCTGCGTGGGGCCTGCGGACGGGGCCATGTGGCGACCGTGCTCGATGCACTCGAGGACGCAGACACGCCTCGTGAGCAGGAGTTGCTGTGCGAGCTGCTCTCCGGCGAGCTGTCGCCCCATGCGCTCGTGTCACTCCTGCGGCGTGGGACACGCTCCGCGAAGGTGCTGAACGATGCGGTCCATGGCGGAGTCCTCCTGCTTTCGTCGCAGGCGCGCGAGACGCTGGAGGTGCTGCTGCGGCGCCATGGCCTGTCGCAGTGGATTCCCGCCACATCCGACGACTCCGTGCAGGCGAGGCTGCTCCGGGAGCGGCGGCTGGATGCGGACCTCGCGTGGATGGATGACGCGCTGTCATCCGGGGACGCGGCCCTGCTCGAAACCGCGGAAGAGGAGTTCACGAAGCGGCTCGCGGCGGTGGCCAGCGCGGCCCTCACGGACACGCGAGCGGCCGTCCTCAAGCGGCACCTCGATGGGATTCGCGGCCTGCTGGACAGCCCCAGGCCTTCCTTGCGGCGACTGGCCCTGGGCCTGCTGACGGCGCTCGCCGGACGGCTGTCCGAGCCCGAGCAGGTGGGGGTGCTCGCGGAGGTCCGACGCGCATGGACGGGGAAGCGCATCGAGCCTCACGAGGCCCTTGGCGTCCTGTTCCGGTTGGGGGCCGTCCCTTCCCTGGAGGAGGCTCGGATGGCTTCCTCGCTCCCGGACGAGCGCGTGGCGCTCTGGGGGACGGAGCGACGCATCCTCGCGGGGGACCTGTCCGGCCCTGGGCTGATGGAGGCGCTGACCCAGGCCCGCGGGCCTTCGGTGCGGCGGTTCCTCGTGCCGTACGCGCTGCGAGAAGTGCCGCCGCTCCAGGTGCTGGCCGCGGCGGCGCGAGGGCCGCACGGGGACCTGTTGGAGTTCGTCCGCGATGAGTGGGGCGCACGCGTGCCGGAGGATGCGCTGCTCGCGGAGCTTGCCCTTGCCGCCGGATCCGGGACGTCTCCGCGAGCGGGAGTGCTCGTGCGGTGGATGGCGGAGGTCGGAACGGAGGCGGCTCGCGCGGCCCTTCGGCGACTCGCGCGCCACCATGAACGGGGGATCGCCCTCGCAGCGCTCGCGGCGCTGGGGACACCCACTTCGGCGGAGGATGAAGCGCTGCTCGTCGAGCTGTTGTCCCATGCCCACGTCGAGGTCCGCCGACAGGCCGCGCGACAGCTCTGGCGGGTGCGGGGACTGCCTCGCCTCAAATCCCTGCTCGACATCCTCGGCGAGGCGCGGCCGCTCCGGTGGATCCCTCCGTGGGCCGTGGACCGACAGGATCTGGAAGCACTGCGCGCGACGCTCGGTTCCCTCGGAGCCCCGGGCTCAGATGCGGAGAAGTTGGAAGGAGAAGTCTGGTTGGAGTCGCTGCTGGAGTTGCTCGGCGGGCTCGGATCGAAGCGGAGTCTGCTGCCCTCCCTGGTGCTGCTCCTGCTGGACGTGTGGCGGATGGGCCGGGGGCGGTCGGGGACGATGGCGGCGGACATGCTGCGCTCGCTCCCGGCGGTCCGGGTGCTGCCCTTCGTCCTTCCGATGCTTCGAGAAGGCCACTCCGCGGCGCTCGAAATCCTCCCGGGCAACACGGTGTGGGGACCCGAGTTGATGGCGATGTTCCTCCAGGCGCGAGGCCTGTCGCGAACGCACTTCCTGGAGTGGCTCCAGCGAGCGGACCCCGCGCAGGGCCGCGACGGTCGGATGCTGGAGGACGCGCTCTTGCGCATCGTCCACGAGGACGACGGTCATCGCGAGGCGGCGTTGCAGGTCCTCGCGGGACGCGCCTCCTGGGGGAGCCGTGAAGACGCCTTCCGCCTGGCGGACGGGCTCATCGAAATCGTGAACCAGAAGGACGACGCCCAGGCCCTGGCGGCGGTGTCGCGAGGGCTCGAACGGCAGGGCCCGGAGGTGCGGAGCGCGCTGCTCGCGCGGGTCACCACGCCCGCGCTGCGGACGGAGGTCGTCACGGCGCTCGCGCTCCTCGTCCTGGATGATCCGTCGCTCGAAAAGAAGCTCCCCGCGGAGCTGATGCGCGACGTGGAGCGGAGGCTGGAGGCGCTGGCCTGGGAGGTCCCCGAGCCGGAAGTGAAGGCGATGAAGTGGATGGTGCTCAGGCGTGCGCCTCACGTCGTCGAACGACTGACGGGGCTGCTCACCCACCGGAAGCCCTCTGTGCGCCTGCATGCGCACCGGCTGCTGAAGGTCCAGGTGCCACGGGAGCCGTACCTGGAGCTGACCCGCGAGCTGCTCAAGGATGCGGAGGCCGGGCACGTCGTCCGGGCCGTCCGGACGCTCACGTTCGGAGGGCACCTGCCAGCGGTGGCGGAGGTGGCGGCGCTGCTGCCTGACCGCCGCAATGCGGTGGCGCGCGCGGCCTGGGATGGATTGCTCGTCATGGGAGGGGCCGCGCTGCCCATCCTCCGAGGCGAGCTGGCCCATGCCCGCCCGGACCGGCGCGCGCTGCTCGCGCGGGTCATCTCCAGCCTGGAGGATGTGCCGGAGAGGTCCGCTGACGGGGCCTTCAAGGCGAGGCTGGCTTGAACAGCATCCGCTGCCTCAATGCCCGCAGGGACTCCAGGTCGGGAGCAATCTTGCGAACCTCCGACATGACTTCGTCCGCCGCCTCCAACGCCTCTCCAATCAGCCCCTGGCGATACTGTTGCGCGGAGTAGTCCGGCCACTGCGCCCAGCGCGAGTAGAGCCTCATGGGCCAGTCGGCGATGTGGACTTCCACGTAGTAGGGCTCGGCTTCTGGTTTCGCGGGACCACAGCGCAAGAGCCACCTGGGCGCCTCCGCCAGCAGGCCTCCGTGGCCGCTCATGGATTCATTTCTCCAGAGATCAAAATAGCCGCGGGAGAACCGCTCACGGTGCGGCCAGTGAGCCAGGCATTCGAGATGCAGCGGAGCGTCGCAGTAGCGCCAGAGCTCATCCCCTTCAGGGAAGGCCCCGCCGGATGTCGCGGTGTACGGCTTCGACAAGTCGGTGCTGCCGCAGATGGGGCAGCTCGTCAGTCCTTCCATGATGATGGCCATGGCGCGGCACCCTAGAGCGCCGAACAGGTTAGGTCACGCCGCGAGCTGATAGCGCGCGGCGACCTCGAGGTTTTGGACGACCGCGAGTCGCCTGAGGTCAAAGAGGTTGCGGCGCGTGCCGCGATAACGGGCCTTCGG
>NZ_RAWR01000227.1:0-16947 GCF_003986945.1 Corallococcus sp. AB018
CCCCAACCCCCGACGCGGGCCCCCAGCCCTGATCTCCAGGGGTTGGGTGACCCCATGAAAAAGACGCGGCTGGCATGCTCCGTTGGGACCCAGAAATGTCCTGCATCCGACGTCGAAATCGGCCCTCGTGTGTGATCATAGATTGCAAGCCGCGATCCCACTGACCCGGCAGCCGCCTACTGGATCTAGCGTTGACACACTGGATGCCCCCCCATAGCTTGTGGGCCGCCGAGCGGCGGGCCGGGGTTCCGGCCGGCTGCTCTTGAGCTCTGGAGGCAGTGTGGTTTTCTTGCGCGACGCCTGCTTCTGTCCGACAAATAGCTACATGTCGGCCTCCTGTTTCAAGGCCATCGGGTCCTGATCGGAAGAAGCAGTCCCGCCCTCCTATCTCTGAAGCCGTCATCTACGGGGCAGTCCGCCCTGCTGGCTACGCCATTGCCTTGCCCGGAAGTGAGACGCCCTTGACCGTCCAGACGCCTTTCAAGCCGAACGCCGTCGCCTCGCCACCCCCCGACTCCGCCGCCGTGGCGCCCGCCACGCAAGCCCCGTCGGCCACCGGCGACTTCACCACCACCATGCGGGTGAAGAAGCGCAACGGCACGGCGGAGCCGGTGGACCTCAACAAGATCGTCCGCGCGGTGGGCAAGTCGTGCGTGGGCCTGTCGCGCGTGGACGTGATGCGCGTGGCCACCAAGACCATCAGCGGCCTGTATGACGGCGCCACCACGCGGGAGCTGGACAGCCTGTCCATCCAGACCGCCGCGGCGCTCATCGTGGAGGAGCCCGAGTACGCCCGGCTCTCCGCGCGCCTGCTCTCCACCTTCATGCAGAAGGAGGTCAGCAACCAGGACATCCAGTCCTTCAGCCAGTCCGTCGCCGCCGGCCACAAGCACGGCCTCATCGCGGACCGCCTGCTCACCTTCGTCCAGGCCAACGCGCGCAAGCTCAACGCCGCCATCGACCCGGTCCGCAACGACCTGTTCGAGTACTTCGGCCTGCGCACCGTCTACGACCGCTACCTGCTCAAGAACCCGCAGACGCGCGAAGTGATTGAGACGCCGCAGGACTTCTTCCTCCGCGTGGCGTGCTCCCTGTCCGGCGACAACGCGCGCGAGGCCATCGAGCTCTACCGCCTGTTCAGCTCGCTGGAGTACCTGCCCAGCTCCCCCACCCTGTTCAACTCCGGCACGCGCCACGAGCAGCTCTCCAGCTGCTTCCTCCTGGACTCGCCGGCGGACGAGCTGGACGCCATCTACAAGAAGTATTCGGACATCGCGATGCTGTCGAAGTTCAGCGGCGGCATCGGCGTGGCGTACCACCGCGTGCGCGCGCGCGGCTCGCTCATCAAGTCCACCAACGGCCACTCCAACGGCATCGTCCCGTGGCTCAAGACGCTGGACGCGTCCGTGGCGGCGGTGAACCAGGGCGGCAAGCGCAAGGGCGCGTGCTGCGTGTACCTGGAGACGTGGCACGCGGACATCGAGGACTTCCTCGAGCTGCGCGACAACACCGGTGACGAGGCCCGCCGCGCGCACAACCTGAACCTGGCCAACTGGGTGCCGGACCTCTTCATGCGCCGCGTGGAGGCCGACCAGGAGTGGAGCCTCTTCGACCCGAAGACGACGCCCCACCTCACCGACCTCTTCGGCGAGGCCTTCGAGAAGGCCTACGCGGAGGCCGAAGCGCAGGGCCACGCCGTGCGCAAGGTGAAGGCGCGCGACCTGTACGCCCGGATGATGAAGGTGCTGGCCCAGACGGGCAACGGCTGGATGACCTTCAAGGACATCTGCAACCGCAAGAGCAACCAGACGGGCCAGCCGGGCAACGTCATCCACCTGTCCAACCTGTGCACCGAAATCCTGGAGGTCACGAGCCAGGGTGAGACGGCGGTGTGCAACCTGGGCTCGCTCAACCTGGGCCGCATGGTGAAGGACGGGAAGTTCGACTTCGACCAGCTGCGCTCCAACGCGATGCTCGCGCTCAAGCAGTTGGACCGCGTCATCGACCTCAACTACTACCCCATCCCCACCGCCGCGGACTCCAACCGCCGCTGGCGCCCGGTGGGCCTGGGCCTGATGGGCCTCCAGGACGTCTTCTTCCAGCTGCGCCTGCCCTTCGACTCCGTGGAGGCGCGCAACCTGTCCAAGAAGATTTCGGAGGAGATCTACTACGCGGCGCTCGTCACCTCCTCCGACCTGGCGGAGCAGTTCGGCGCGCACCCGTCCTTCCCGGAGACGCGCGCGGCCAAGGGCGAGCTCCAGTTCGACAGCTGGGGCATCGTCCCGGAGGACACGCTGCGCTGGGACGCGCTGCGCTCGCGCATCATGAAGGTGGGCCTGCGCAACTCGCTGATGATCGCCATCGCGCCCACGGCCACCATCGCGTCCATCGCCGGCTGCTACGAGTGCATCGAGCCGCAGGTGTCCAACCTCTTCAAGCGGGAGACGCTGTCCGGTGACTTCCTCCAGGTGAACCGCTACCTGGTGCGCGACCTGCAGCAACTGGGCCTCTGGAACGAGAGCACCCGCAACCGCATCAAGCTGGCCGAAGGCAGCGTGCAGGACCTCACGGAGCTGCCGGAGGCGCTGCGCGCCATCTACCGCACCGCGTGGGAGCTCCCCATGCGCGCGCTGCTGGACATGGGCGCGGACCGCGGCGCCTTCATCGACCAGAGCCAGTCGCTCAACCTCTTCGTGGAGACGCCCAACATCGGGAAGCTGTCCTCGATGTACTTCTACGCGTGGCAGAAGGGGCTGAAGACCACGTATTACATGCGCTCGCGCCCGGCGACCCGCATCGCCAAGGCCACCGTGGGCCAGGGCGGCCCGACGATGACGGCCGCCCCCACGCCCGCGCCGCAGGTGGTGACGGCGGAGGCGGAAGCGGTGGCGTGCTCGCTGGAGAACCCCGAGGCGTGCGAGGCCTGCCAGTAGTCCCTGGCGGTCCCCACCCTGCTGTCCCCTGTCGTCGTGTGAGTAAGGGAGTACCGAAGCAATGCTGCTCGATCCGGGAATGAACCTGACGCTGCGCCCCATGGCGTATCCCGTCTTCTTCGAGATGTACCGCAACGCCATCAAGAACACCTGGACGGTGGAGGAGATCGACTTCTCCACGGACCTGGTGGACCTGCGCTCGAAGATGACGGACGCGGAGCGTCACCTCATCCACCGGCTGGTGGCCTTCTTCGCCACGGGCGACTCCATCGTCGGCAACAACCTGGTGCTCAACCTCTACAAGCACCTGAACGCGCCCGAAGCGCGCATGTACCTGTCGCGCCAGCTCTATGAAGAGGCCCTGCACGTCCAGTTCTACCTGACGCTGCTGGACAGCTACGTGCCGGACCCGGCGGAGCGCGCCAAGGCCTTCGCGGCGGTGGACAACATCCCGTCCATCCAGCGCAAGGCGCGCTTCTGCATGAAGTGGATGGACAGCATCCAGGCGCTGGATCAGGTCCGTTCCAAGTCGGACCGCCGCCAGTTCCTCTTGAACCTCATCTGCTTCGCGGGCTGCATTGAAGGACTCTTCTTCTTCGCGGCCTTCGCCTACGTGTACTTCCTGCGCAGCAAGGGGCTGCTGAACGGTCTGGCCGCGGGCACCAACTGGGTGTTCCGCGACGAGTCCGCCCACATGACCTTCGCCTTCGAGGCCATCAAGACCGCGCGCAAGGAGGAGCCGGACCTCTTCGACGCGGGCATGGAGAAGGACGTCGTGCAGATGATGCGCGACGCGGTGGAGTGCGAGACGCAGTTCGCCCAGGACCTGCTGAGCGGCGGCGTGATGGGCCTCTCCGTACAGGAGATGCGCGGCTACCTGGAGTACGTGGCCGACCAGCGCCTGCAGATGCTGGGCATCGCCCCCGTCTTCCACACCAAGAACCCGCTGCACTTCATGGACCTGCAGGACGTGCAGGAGCTCACCAACTTCTTCGAGCGCCGCGTGTCGTCCTACCAGGTCGCCGTGGGCGTGGGCGCCGCCAACGACGTCGTCTTCGACGCCGCCTTCTAGGCCTCTCCCCTGCTTCACACACAAAGGCCGTGCCCCGCGACGAAGCGAGGCACGGCCTTCGTGCTTCCAACCCTCTTTAGACGGGGTGCTCCACGTCGCGCGGGCCCGCCACGCGCTCCCGGCGCTCCTCGTCCGTCGCCTGCTCCGCGCGCGCGGCCGTAATCTGCACCGCCGGGCGGTTCACCAGCCGGTACACTGCGGACGCGAAGGCAGCCCCCAACAGCGGCGCGATGATGAACATCCACAGCTGGCGCAGGGCGTCGCCTCCGGCGAACAGCGCCGGGCCCAGGCTGCGCGCCGGGTTCACCGACGTGTTGGTGATGGGGATGCCCACCAGGTGGATGAGCGTCAGCACCAGGCCAATGGCCACGCCCGCGAAGCCCACCGGCGCCCGCGAGTCCGTGGCCCCCAGCACCGTCAGCACCAGCAGGAAGGTGAGCACCACCTCCGCGATGAAGGCCGCCCCGCCGCCGTAGCCCTCCGGCGACGCCACCCCGTAGCCGTTGCTGCCCAGCCCCTCCGCACCCGCGGAGTACCCGCCCGGCGCGCCCTTCGCGATGAGCAGCACCACGCCCGCGGCGAGGATGGCGCCCACGCACTGCGCGATGACGTAGCCAGCCAGGTGCCGCTTGTCGAACTTGCCCGCCATCATCAGGCCCACCGTCACGGCCGGGTTCACGTGGCAGCCGGAGATGGGGCCAATCGTGTACACCATGGCCAGCAGCGACAGCCCGAAGGCGAAGGCCACGCCCAGGAAGCCGATGCGGTCGCCCGCCAGCACCGCCGCCCCAACGCCTCCGAGCACCAGCACGAAGGTGCCCACCGCTTCCGCCAGGTACTTCTGCATCGCGTCGCCATTGGTGGGGGCCGTCCGGGCGGCCCTCACGTTTCCGTCTCGCATGTTCAAGCCTCCTCAGGGGTCCAGAGGAGAGGCTGTGCATGCGTGCGCCCCACAACGCGTGAGGGCCCTGCACACGGCCGCCGTGCGGCGCATGGACAAGGCCCTCGCAGTCCCGAGGCCCCCACCCCGAAGGGAGGGGCACCCGAGCCCATCAGGCGTTTCTCAGACGTGCTTCCAGATGCCGATGAACGGCAGGTTCCGGTACTTCTCGCCGTAGTCCAGGCCGTACCCGACGACGAACTTGTCCTCGATGACGAAGCCCTTGTAGTCGATTTCCACCTTCGCCTTGGCCCGCGCGGGCTTCTCCAGCAGCGAGCAGATCTTCACCGACGCCGGGTGCCGCGCCCGGAGGTTCTCCAGGAGGAAGCTCATGGTGAGCCCCGTGTCGATGATGTCCTCGATGATGAGCAGGTGCTTGCCCGCCATCGGCTTGGACACGTCCGTGGTGATGCGCACCTCGCCCGTGGACTCCGTACCGCCGTGGTAGCTGGACACGCCCAGGAACTCGAGCGTCAGCGGCAAGTCAATGGCGCGCGCCAGGTCGATGGCGAAGAACGCGGAGCCCTTGAGCACGCAGATGAGCGTCAGCTCCTTGCCCTCGTAGTCGCGGGTAATCTGCGCGCCCAGCTCCTTCACGCGCGCCTGCACGGCCTCCTCGGAGATGAGGACGCCGACATCCTTCTCGTGGAACGTCGTCACCGGGTGCTCCCTCTACACGTAGGCGTTGTTCATGATCTCCCCGAAGCCGCCGCCGCCGGGGACGATGTACTGACGGTCATCCAGGCCCCGCTCCTTCTCCCAGAGCAGGCCCGGCGCGGTGCCGAACACCTCCGGCGGGGACAGGCCGCGGTCCAGACGGAGCGCGTAGATGATGACGTCCGGGTGCTCCGTCGTCATCCGGCGCAGGTACTCCGGCGTGACGATGAGGTTGAGCGTGATGATGCGCCGGGCCTTCCCGGGCACCCTCGTCTTGTACAGCTGGATGGCCGTGGCCAGGCTGCCGCCCGTGGCCCCCATGGGGTCCGGGAACAGCACGAACGCGTCATCCACGTCCCCGCCAATCTTCGCGCCGCCAATCTCCGAACCCACCACCGCCTGGGCCGCGTCGATCATCCGGCTCATGATGATGTGGTCCTGGCGCACCAGGGACGGATCCACCGTGAAGTTGAGCAGGTCATACGTCACCTGCGACGGCAGCGTGCCCGCCCGCGCGATGTTCACCGTCACCACGCGCAGCTGCGGGTCCACCACCTCGCCCTGGTAGATGCCCAGGGGCGTGGAGTCGATCATGCGGGTGGGAATGGTCACCATCTTGCGCGGGAACTCCGCGTTGATGACCGTCTTCACCAGGTCCGCGTAGAGCTGCTCCACCAGCCGGTTGATCTGCGGCTGCAGCGTGCCCTTGGCGCACAGCGTGGCCAGTTGGGAGAGGAGAAACGGATTTCCCACCAGGTGGACGCTGGGACCATAGTGGTGGGCCATCTCGTTCAACTTGAACGGCACGTTCGCGTAGAGAGTGTCGCGCATCGGATGGGGCTCCCGCGCCGGTGACAGGCGGATTGAGGCTTTCAGTCGAACAGCTTCAGCGTCTGCGGAGGGCTCGCCTCCGCGGGTTCCGCCACGTGACACTTGCGGCAGCGCGGCTCGTAGGCACCCGCCGCGCCCACCACCACCCGCTCCTCGCTGCCAATGATGCGCTGCGAACGGTTGGCCGGGTTCCCGCACACCGCGCAGATGGCCAGCTCCTTCGTCACGTACTCCGCCACCGCCATCAGCTGCGGCATCGGCTCGAAGGGGCGCCCCTGGTAGTCCTGGTCCAGGCCCGCGCAGATGACGCGCATGCCCCGTTGGGCGAGCGCCTCGCACACCTGCACCACTTCTCCGCCCAGGAACTGCACCTCGTCGATGCCCACCACCTGCGTGTCGGGGGACAGGTGCCGGAAAATTTCTTCAGCCCTTTCGATAGGCAGGGACGTCAATTTCAACTGGCTGTGGCTGACCACCTGCGTGTCGTCGTAGCGGGTGTCGATGCGCGGCTTGAACACGCGCACCTTCTGCCGGCCGTACAGCGCGCGCTTGACGCGACGGATCAACTCCTCCGTCTTGCCGGAGAACATCGATCCGCAGATGACCTCTATCCACCCGATATCTTTGGGGAATTGATGCAATGGGCACTCGTCTCGGTGTGGCTGGGCGGGGCGAATCTCCGCGACCCATCCCTTCCCGTCAATTTCGTTTCCAGGCCGGCAAGCCCCCGCCTCCGCCGCCTGCCCGGCTGCTTCCCATGAAGTCCCGGAAGCCCTGGCAAGGGATTTGAATAGCCCTGGCTCCAGGTAGCAGGACGGGAACCTTGGGGGTGGGGCGTGGCGGCGACGGCGAACGAGGTGCAGGCGGGGAGTTGGGCGCAGCAGGCTTCTTTCTACACGTCACCGGCGTCGGTGGCGCTGCTCATGCTGAACCTGTTGGACGGGCTGTTCACCCTGCTCTTCCTGCAGCTGGGGGTGGCGGAGGAGCTCAACCCGGTGATGCGCGTGGCGTACGAGCAGTCACCGCTGCTCTTCATGTTCTCCAAGCTGCTCATCGTGAACGCGGGGCTGTGCCTGCTGTGCCTGCACCGCCGGCTCAAGGCCAGCCGCCTCGCCATCCGCGCGGGCGCCATCGTCTACGCCATCATCGTGGTCTACCACCTGGCCTTCCTCGCCCACCTGGTGAGTCATTGGCCCTTCGGGGCATGACGGCTGGAGGCCCAGTGAACGGTCCCCAGCGCGACAGGTAGGGGGTGCTTGCTTTTCACCTTCAGTCTGTCCCAGGCTTCCCCGTAGCTCCGGCCTTCCAGGTTCGGGGGGGGACCATGAACATCACCGACGTCCGGGTGTTTCCGGTCGAAGAGGACAAGCTCAAGGCGTACGTCACCATCACCCTGGATCACTGCTTCGTCGTGCGCGACCTGAAGGTGATCCACGGCTCCACCGGGCTCTTCATCGCGATGCCCGCGAAAAAACGGAAGGACGGGACCTACAAGGACATCGCCCATCCGTTGAACGCGGACACGCGAAGCCAGATGGAGCGGGTCATCCTCATCGAGTACGAGAAACACCTTCACCAGGCGCAGAACGGGACGCTCGGTCCCGTGGCGGCTGAACTCGACTAACGAACTTCCATTCGGGGCGCGCACGGGTTAGTCAGCGCCCCCATGCAGCCGTCGCGTGACTTCAAGGTGTTCGCCGGGAACTCGAACCCGGCGTTGGCGCAGCGCATCTGCGAATACCTCCAGCGGCCCCTGGGCAACGCGGTGGTGGACACGTTCTCCGACGGGGAGATCCACGTCGAGATCGGCGAGAACGTGCGAGGACAGGACGTGTTCATCGTCCAGTCCACCTGTCCGCCGACGAATCACCACCTGATGGAGCTGCTGATCATGTGCGACGCCCTCAAGCGGGCGAGCGCCGGCTCCATCACCGCCGTGATGCCGTACTACGGGTACGCGCGACAGGACCGGAAGGTGGCGGCCCGCACGCCCATCACCGCCAAGCTGGTGGCGGACATGCTGGAGGTCGCGGGCGTCAACCGGGTGGTGTCCATGGACATGCACGCCGGGCAGATCCAGGGCTTCTTCAACATGCCCTCGGATCATCTCTACGGCTCGCCGGTGTTCCTGGAGGACATCCGCAAGCGCTTCACGGAGTCGAGCGAGCTGGTCATCGTCAGCCCGGACGCCGGCGGCGTGGAGCGCGCGCGCGCCTACTCCAAGCGGCTGAACACGGGGCTGGCCATCATCGACAAGCGCCGCCCGCGCCCCAACGCCTCGGAGGTGATGAACCTCATTGGCGACGTGAACGGCAAGGACGCCATCCTGGTAGACGACATGGTGGACACCGCGGGCACGCTCGCCCAGGCGGCCCTCGCGCTGAAGGACAAGGGCGCGCGCCGGGTGCTCGCGTACGCGGTGCACCCCATCCTGTCCGGCCCCGCCATCCAGCGCATCACCGACTCCGTCCTGGAGGAGGTCGTCTTCACGGACACGGTGCCGCTCGCGGCCAACGCCAAGGCGTGCCCGAAGATCCGCGCCCTGCAGACGGACGCCCTCTTCGGGGAAGCCATCGCGCGCATCCACCGCGCGGACTCGCTGAGCTCGCTGTTCGTCTGAAGTCCGTCCGAGCTTGAGAGCCGCCTGGAGTCCGGGCGGCTTGACGAAGGACCCCGGGGGCTGGCATGTCCGGCCCCCTCCACCGGTTCCATGGGCCCGTCACAACGGCCCGGGCGCCGTCTTCGGGGCCCACCATGGGGGTGGGATGCCGAGGGCGCCCAGACGCCGGTGAACACCGCGGTACCCACCGATAAAGAGAGATTTCCATGGCCACCGACAAGAGCACCCTCGAAGCGCAGGCCCGTGAAGGTTCCGGCAAGGGCATTGCCCGCCGCCTGCGTGCGTCCGGCCAGGTTCCCGCCGTCGTCTACGGCAAGCACCTGAAGGCGCCGCTGCACATCTCCGTGGACCCCAAGGCCATCCGCACGGCCATCAACACCCCGCACAAGCTGAACACGCTCATCCAGCTGAAGCTGGCCGGCAATGAGCAGCAGGTCCTGCTGAAGGACTACCAGATGGATCCGCTCACCCGCGACATCCTGCACGCGGACTTCATCGCCGTGAGCGAGAAGGAGCAGGTCAAGGTGAACCTCCCCGTCGTGCTCACCGGCAAGGCCCCGGGCGTGGCGGAGGGCGGTCTGCTCACGCAGATCCGCCGCAACCTGGAGGTCTGGGCGCTCCCCGGCGCCATCCCGCTCCAGATTGAAGTGGACGTCAGCAATCTGCAGATCGCGGAAGCCATCCACGTGAACGACGTGAAGCTCCCCGAGGGCGTGTCCGTGAAGACGCACGTCAACTACACCATCGCGGTCCTCGCCGCGCCGGAAGCGGCGGAGGCGGCTCCGGCGGCCGCGGCGGCTGCTGCCCCGGCGGCGGGCAAGGCGGCGGACGCGAAGGCGGGCGACGCGAAGGCCCCCGCGGCGGCCGCGGCCAAGGCCCCGGCCAAGGCCGCGGCGAAGAAGTAGTCCTCTTCCGCCGTTCGGTATCTCCTCGCGGGGCGGGCCTCTTCCAGGGCCTGCCCCGCTGTCTTTTTCCGGGTGTAGGCCCTTCAAGGTCCCCACCCTCCTCTGGAGCCTTCCATGAAGCTCATCTGCGGGCTGGGCAACCCCGGGCGCGAGTACGAGCGCCACCGCCACAACGTCGGGTTCATGGTGGTGGACGCGCTCCTGTCGCGCGCCCGCGCGGAGCTCACCCAGGACAAGTTCCAGGCGCGGGTGGGCCAGGGGAGCCTGGGCGGCGAGCGCATCCTCTTCGTGGAGCCGCAGACGTACATGAACCTGTCCGGCCGCTCCGTGGCGGAGGCCGCGCGCTTCTACAAGGTCGAAGTGCAGGACGTGCTCGTGGTGCACGACGAGTTGGATCTGCCCTTCGGGCGGCTGCAGCTCAAGGCGGGCGGCGGCGCGGGCGGGCACAACGGGCTCAAGAGCATGGTGCAGTGCCTGGGCGAGGACGCCTTCATCCGCGTACGGGTGGGCATTGGCAAGCCGGAGGGCCCCAACGCCAAGGAGCGCGTGGCGGGCTACGTCCTGTCCAACTTCGACGACGGCGAGCGCCGCCAGTTGGAGGAGCTGGTCGGGAAGGCGGCGGACATGGCGGAGAGCTGGGTGCGCGACGGGCTCTCCACGGCGATGAACCGCCACAACCGCAAGGCCTGAAGCGCGGGGCCGGCTGGTTGCCCCCCTGGCTCCCCTTGACTTTCCAGGAGGGGTCCTCTTAGAAGCCCCTTCCCCCGGAGTGCGTCCCACGCTTTCCGGTGGATGTTCTTTCAAAGCTTCCCGTGTTCACGCACGGGCCAAGGCGCGATGGTGACGGGCGCGCGAGAGGATTTCCCGTCCCCGGTGGTGGCCTTCGAGGGCCTCCGGCCGTTTCCCCGCTCCCCGGATGGTCCGGGGGGCACTCGACCCCAAGGGGAGAGAAACATGGCAGAGACGCAGGCCGCCAAGCGGCTTCGTGAGTACGAGACCATCTTCCTGGTCAAGCCGGACGTGACCGACGACAACGTGGACAAGCTCAAGGAGCGCGTCCGCACCATCGTTTCGCGTGAGGGCGGCAAGGTCCTCCGCTTCACGGTGTGGGGGAAGAAGAAGACCCTGTTCCCCGTGGCCAAGCAGCCCCGCGCCATCTACGTCCACACGAGCTTCCTGGGTGACGGCAAGCTGGTGGCGGAGATCGAGCGCAACCTGCGCAACATCGACGACGTCACGCGCTACATCTCCGTGAAGATCGCGGACGAGGTGGATCCCGAGTCCCGTCCGGTGCTCGAGGACCTCAAGCTGGCCGGCGACGTCGAGGAGACCCGTCCGGGCGCTCCCGTCGAGCGCGAGGGTGGCTTCCGCAGCGAGACGCCTGAGTTCGCGGGTGGCGATTCGGAAGAGGAGTCCACGGAGGAGGCGTAACGCCTCTGACGAGACCTTCACCCAACCTTCCAGGAAACGAGAACGTTCATGAGCAACGGCATGGATAGCAAGCAGGGCGCGGGCGCTTCCCGCGGCCCCGGTGGCGGTGGCGGCGGCTACGGCGGCGGTTCGCGCGGTGGCGACCGTGGTGGCGATCGCGGCGGTGACCGCGACCGTGGTGGTGATCGCGGCGACCGCGGCGGCATGGGCGGCGACGACGACAAGCGCGGTGGCCGCGGCTTCGGCCGCAAGAAGGTCTGCCGGTTCTGCGCGGAGAAGAACGCGTCGGTGGACTTCAAGGACCAGGCGACGCTGAAGTACTTCGTCACCGAGCGCGGCAAGATCATCCCCCGCCGCATCTCCGGCAACTGCGCGAAGCACCAGCGTGAGGTGGCGGTGGCCATCAAGCGCGCCCGCGGCATCGCGCTCCTCCCCTACAACGCGGTGGTCGGCTAGTCGCCGGTCCGCAACACAGGAGACAGAAACATGAAGGTCATTCTGCGTGAGGACATCGACAACCTCGGCAAGTCCGGCGAGCTCGTCACGGTGAAGGACGGCTTCGGCCGTAACTTCCTGCTGCCGCGCAAGAAGGCGGTCCTGGCGAGCGAGCAGAACCTGCGTCAGCTGGAGCACGAGAAGGCCGTGCACACGGCGCGCAACGCCAAGCTGAAGGGCGCTGCCGACGAGCAGGCCAAGAAGCTGGGCGCCGTCAAGGTCACCATCAAGCGCAAGGTGGGCGAGCAGGACAAGCTGTTCGGCTCCGTCACGGTGCTGGACATCGCCGAGGCGCTCGCGGCCCAGGGCCAGCAGGTGGATCGCCGCCAGCTGCACCTGGCCGAGCCCATCAAGTCGCTGGGCAACTACGAAGTGGAGCTCCGCCTGCACCGCGAGGTGACGGCGAAGATCAAGGTCGACGTGGTGGCCGAGTAGTCCACCGCATCACCTGAAGCGCTCCATCGCTTCAAGGGAAGGGCCGTCCGGGCAACCGGGCGGCCCTTTTCGCGTCTCCGGGGCGGAGGCCGTCCGGCTCGCGCCGCTGGCGGTCCGTTTCACGGCATCCGCGTGGATGCAGGGCCCCAGGCGTGGGTACTTCAGCGGCGGACACCGCCTGGAGGTCTCCGCCACGTGAGCGCCCCAATCCGCCCCGCCGCCGCGCACCACCCCGACCTGGACTGGCTCCGGGTGCTGGCCATCGTGGTGCTGCACCTGTTCCACACCGGGATGATGTTCAACACCTGGGAGTGGCACATCAAGAGCCCCCAGGCGCTGCCGCTGCTGGAGCCTGTCATGGGGGTGCTGCACCTGGTGCGCATGCCGCTGCTGATGGTCATCTCCGGCGCGGGCACCGCGTTCGCGCTCCGGCGGCGCTCCTTGAGGGCGTTCACGAAGGACCGGACGAAGCGGCTGTTGTTGCCGCTGGTGTTCGGCATGTTCGTGGTGGTGCCGCCGCAGATCTACGTGGAGCGGCTGTTCCAGGGCCGCATCCAGGGGAGCTACGCCGCGTTCTACCCGACGGTGTTCGACTTCGTGCCCTACCCCGCGGGCAGCTTCAGCTGGCACCATCTGTGGTTCGTGGCCTACCTGTTCGTCTACTGCCTCCTGGCCCTGCCCCTCTTCGCGGCGCTGCGCACGCAGGCCGGGGGACGGTTCCTCACGTGGGCGGACGCGTGGCTGTCGCGTGGAGTGAACGTGCTGTGGCTCGTGGTGCCGCTGGCGCTCAACCGGGTGCTGCTGCGCGACTTCCCGGAGACGCACGCGCTGCTGGATGATCCGCGCACGTTCGTGCACTACGGACTGCTGTTCCTCTATGGCCACCTGCTGGGCCGCTGCCCGGGTGTGTGGGGCCGGCTGGTGGCGCTGCGCCACGTGCTGCTGGCCGTGGCGTTGGCGGCGCTCGTGGTGGAGCTGGTGTGGCCGTGGCCGGTGATGCCGGTGGTGCCCGCCATCATGGGGGGCACGGTGCTCATCTGGAGCGGGCTGCTGACGGCGATGGCATGGGCGCGGCACCACGTGCGCACGGCCCCCGCGTGGCTTTCGCACGCGCAGGCGCTTTCGTATCCGTTCTACATCTTCCACCAGACGGTCATCCTCTGCGTGGGCTACCTGTGCCTGCGCCTGCCAGTGGGGCCCTGGGCCATGCTCCTCGCGGTGCTCACGCTGTCCTTCGCCGTCACGCTGGCGCTGTGTGAAGGCGTGTCCCGCGTGGCCTGGCTCCGGCCGCTCTTCGGCATGAAGCCCCGCGCCGCGCGTCCGGCCGTCCTGGCGCAAGAGGCCGTGGGGTGAGGGCCTGGGAGGACGTTCCATCCACGCGGTGGCGCTGGCCCCGGCTGCGCTTGCGTCCGGCGCTGAAGGTCCTGGCGTTCGGGCTGGCCCTGGGCGTGTGGCAGGGCAGCGCGGTGCGGCTGATGCAGCTGATGCGGCCGCATCCGGGCCATTGGGCGCCGGCGTTCATCTGGGAGATGACCAGCGCGCTCGCCGTCACGCTGCTGCTCCCCGTCCTGATGACGGCGGTGCTCAACGCGCCGGCCCCTCGCGTGGGCTGGACGCGCTTCCTGGGCATCCACGCGGCGGCGTTCAGCCTCTTCACGTCGCTGCACATCGCGCTGATGGCGGGGCTGCGGCATGGCATCTACGCGCTGCTGGAGCTGGGGGACTACGACCTGGGGCCTCCCGTGTACGCGCTCCCCATGGAGGCGCAGAAGGACCTGATTACCTACGGCCTGGGCTGCGCGGTCATCTCGCTCCTGTACGAGTGGCGACAGCGGCAGGCCCGGGCGCTGCGCTCGGCGGAGCTGGAGGGCGAGCTGCGGGCCGCGCAACTCCAGTCGCTCACGGGCCAGCTGCACCCGCACTTCCTCTTCAACGCGCTGCACACCATCGGGTCGGTGATGTACGAGGACCTGCCGCGCACGGACCGGCTCTTGAGCGACCTGGGCCAGCTCCTGCGCGCGAGCCTGGAGCGCACCGAGCCCACCTGGACGCTGGCCGAGGAGCGCGGGCACACCGAGCGCTTCGTCGCATTGCTCGCGGCGCGCTTCGGCGACCGGTTGGACGTGCGCTGGGACGTGGCGCCGGGCCTGGAGACCCAACGCGTGCCCTGCTTCGCGTTGCAGACGCTGGTGGAGAACGCGGTGAAGCACAACCAGGACCTGCGCGGCGCGCTGGAGGTGCGCATCCGCGCGCGTGCTGAAACGGACCGCTGGGCGCTGGAGGTGGAGGACACCGGGCGCGGCTTCGGGGCGCCCTCCCCTGCCTCCGGACCTGGCGTGGGGCTGATGCAGTTGGAGCGCGTGCTCACGCTGCTGCACGGAGACAGGGCACGGCTGGAGCGCGGCGCGGGACCGGAGGGTGGCGCGCGCGTGACGGTGTGGCTGCCCCGGGTGGAGGTCGCATGACGGTGTTCCGCGTGCTGGTGGTGGACGACGAGGCGCCCGCTCGCGCGAAGGTGAAGCGCCTGCTGGCGGACGACGCGCGCTTCACCTGCGTGGGCGAGGCCTCGGACGGCACGGAGGCGCTCGCGCGCATCGAGTCGCTGCGGCCGGACCTGGTGGTGCTGGACGTGCAGATGCCCGGCCTCACCGGCTTCGAGGTCCTGGAGGCGCTCGGGCCGGACGCCTGCCCCGCGGTCATCTTCTCCACCGCCTACGAGCGCTTCGCGCTCCAGGCCTTCGAGGCCCACGCGGCGGACTACCTCCTCAAGCCCTATGACGCGGGCCGCTTCACCCGGGCGCTCGACAAGGCCCATGTGCTGCTGAGCGCGGGCACGCGCGGCTCGGCCGCGATGGACGCCCTGTTCGCCACGGTGGCGAAGGCCCGCCCGGAACGCCCGCTGGAGCGGCTGGTGGTGAAGGTGGGCGAGGGCTGGGTGCCCCTGCGCCTGGACACCGTGTGGCGCCTGTCGTCGGAGGACAAGTACGTGCGGCTCTTCACCGCCCAGGGCGAACACCTGGTGCGCCAGACGCTGCGGGCCCTGGAGGAGCGCCTGGACCCCACCCGCTTCGTGCGCGTGCACCGCGGCGACCTGGTGAACCTGGAGGCCGTGGCCCGCCTGGAGCCGTGGACGCATGGGGACGGCATCCTGGTGCTCAAGGACAGCTCCACGGTGATCCTCAGTCGCACCTACCGGGAGGCCTTCCTCCAGCAGTGGGGCGCCGCCGAATAGCCCGACGCGCGGGGTCGGTTCACCTGGAGGCCGGGCGGAGGTGCCACGGCGGGTCGCGGCATCCCTCTCGGACCTACCGGTTGCTACAGGACTGTTGCAGGAAACTGGACGTCCGCTGGACCGTGTCAGACGCTGCCTGTAGAGGTTCCAAGCAGCCATGCAGAACGTCCTGGACGGTAGGGAAGGTCGGCGGGTCCACGAGGATCTCGCCGCGGAGCGTGCGGTGCTGGGCGCCGTGCTGGCGGACAACGGGCTCATCACGCCCGTGGCGGAGGTCGTCCACGCGGACGACTTCGCCAGCCCTTCGCACGCACAGATCTTCTCCGCGATGATGCGGTTGGATCAGCAGAGCAAGCAGGTGGACCACCTGACGCTCGCGGAGGAGCTCAAGGTCCTGGGCCAGCTCGTCTCGGTGGGCGGCCCCGCGTACCTGATGGGCCTGGACCAGGTCGTCCCGCTGGCGGCCAACGCCGTCCAGTACGCCCACATCGTCAAGGACCAGGCGCTGCGCCGGCGCCTGGCCAACGTGGGCCGGGAGATCCAAGAGCTCGCCAGCCAGGAGACGGGCGAGCTGGACGTCCTGCTCGACGAGGCCGAGCGCAAGGTCTTCCTCCTCGCGGAGAAGAAGCGCGAAGGCGACCTGCGTCCGGTCAGCGAGCTGATGGAGCAGACGCTCGACCTGCTGGACAAGATGAAGACCGCGAACACCGGCGTGACCGGTCTGTCCACGGGCTACATCGACCTGGACAATCAGCTGACCGGCCTGCACGCCGGTGAGCTCATCATCCTCGCGGCGCGTCCCGGCGTGGGCAAGACGTCCTTCGCCATGAACATCGCGGTGCACGCGGCGCTGAAGGAGAACAAGGCCGTCGGCATCTTCAGCCTGGAAATGCCCGCGGATCAGCTGCTCATGCGTCTGCTCGCGTCCACGGCGCGCGTGGACATGAAGAAGCTGCGCGGCGGCCGGCTGTCCCCGCACGACGAGGAGAAGTTCCAGGAGATGGCGGGCGCGCTCTACAACGCCCCCATCTACATCGACGACTCCGGCGGCCTGTCCCCGTTCGACCTGCGCGCGAAGGCGCGGCGCGTGAAGCAGAAGGACCCGCGCCTGTCGCTGCTCGTCATCGACTACCTCCAGCTGATGCACCAGAAGGGCAAGGTGGAGAGCCGCCAGCTGGAAGTCGCTGAAATCTCCCGCGCGCTCAAGCAGCTGGCCAAGGAGCTGGAGGTGCCCATCATCGCGCTCAGCCAGCTCAGCCGTAAGGTGGAGGAGCGCAAGGGCGGCAAGCCCATGCTGTCCGACCTGCGTGAGTCCGGCTCCATCGAGCAGGACGCCGACGTGGTGATGTTCATCCACCGCGAGACGGAAGAAGATGGCGGCGAGGGTGGAGGAGGC
>NZ_RAWR01000228.1:0-16930 GCF_003986945.1 Corallococcus sp. AB018
GCCCATGGGGATGGCGGCGGACTGCGGCGCGGCGCTACCGGGCAGCGGGATGGCTGCGGAGCGCGGCGCGGCCGTGCCGGGCAGCGGGATGGCCGGGCCCGCGCCCATGGGGATGGCGGCGGACTGCGGCGCGGCTGCACCGGGGAGCGGGATGGCGGCGGACTGGAGCGCGGCACTGCCCGGCAGCGGGATGGCGGCGGACTGGGGCGCGGCGCTACCGGGCAGCGGGATGGCGGCCGACTGCGGAGCCGGAGCGGCCGCACGCGGGGCGGCGGTGCCCGGCAGAGGAATGGCGGCGGACTGGGGCGCGGCGCTGCCCGGAAGTGGGATGGCGGTGGACTGGTGGGGCGCGGCGCTACCGGGCAGCGGAATCGCGGCGGACTGGGGCGCGGCACTGCCCGGGAGCGGGATGGCTGCGGATTGCGGCGCGGCGGCACCCGGCAGCGGGATGGCGGCGGACTGCGGCGCGGCGGTGCCCGGCAGCGGAATGGCTGCGGGCTGCGGCGCCGCGGCCTCGGGAGCTTCGCCGCTCGCGCCATCGGCCTTGATGGGGAACGTGGTCTGGCACCGGGCGCACTTCAGCTTCGCGCCGCCGGGCGGGATCCGCCTGTCATCGATGTTGTAATTCGTCTGGCACGACGGGCAGGAGACTTTCATTGTTTTCCTTCGACGAGACCGGCTGGCGCGCGCACGCGCAGCAATGACGGGGGCGTGCGATGGTCCGCGCGGCGCGTGCAGGCTAGCAGAGCCGTTTCAAGCCCGGAAAGAACGCGTCCCCAGCGCGCACTGTTGTCACCCGGCCGGGCAGGAGGGCGGGCGCCCGCCAACACCAACAGTGTGCATCCCTTTTCCAGGTCCCCTCCCAGGGTGGTAGACCCGGCGGCGCATGGATCCCATCGTCATCCTCGGAGCGGGCCTGGCGGGCCTGTCCACCGCGCACTTCCTCAAGCGCCCCTGGCGCCTCATCGAGAAGTCCGACCGGGTCGGCGGCCTCATCAAGACCGAGGTCATCGACGGGTGTTACTTCGACCCCACCGGTCACTGGCTCCACCTGCGCGACCCGGAAATCCAGGAGTTGGTCAACACGCTCTGGCTCCCGGACCAGCTGGTGCGCATCCAGCGCCGCGCCGCCATCTTCTCGCGCGACACCTTCACCCGCTTCCCCTACCAGGTGAACACCCACGGGCTGCCGCCGGAGGTCGTGGCGGAGAACCTGGTCGGCTACGTGGAGGCCATCTACGGGGAGAAGGGCCGCGCCCTGCGCGAGCGCGACCCCGTGAACTTCGAGGAGTTCATCCTCCGCTACATGGGCGAGGGCTTCGCGAAGAACTTCATGCTGCCCTACAACCAGAAGCTCTGGACCGTGCACCCGCGCGAGATGTCCGCCGCGTGGGTCGGCCGGTTCGTGCCGCGCCCCTCCCTCAAGGAGGTCGTGGACGGGGCGCTCGGCGCGGGCAGTGATCAGCTGGGCTACAACGCGTCGTTCCTCTACCCGCGCGAGGGCGGCATCGAGAGCCTGGCGCGCGCGATGAAGCAGCACCTGACGGGCGGCGAGCTGAGCGTGCGCACCGAGCCCGTCTCCATCGACTGGAAGACGAAGCAGGTCGCGCTGTCGGACGGGCGCACCGTGCCGTATTCGGGGCTGGTGTCCTCCATCGCGCTGCCCACGCTGGTGGAGCTCATCGGGAAGGGCGCCTCCGGCGTGCCGGACGAGGTGCGGGCCGCGACGAAGCGCCTGCGCGCCTTCATCGTCACGTACGTGTGCGTGGGCGCCCGGGGCGCGAACCGCCAGCCGTGGCATTGGATCTACCTGCCGGAGCCGGAGTTCCACTCGTACCGCATCGGGGCGCCGTCGGCGGTGTTCGCGCCCCTGGCCCCGCCGGACACGGCCAGCTTTTCCGTGGAGTTCAGCCATCACGGAGAGCTGTCCGTGGCGGACGCGGAGAAGTACGCGGTGGAGGACCTGGTGCGCTCGCGGATGATCCACTCGGCGGACGACATCCTCTTCGCGAAGGGGCGGGAGATTCCCAACGCGTACGTCCTCTACGACGACGCCTACGGCCCCGCGATGGCGGAGGTGAAGCGCTTCCTGGAGCACGCCGGCATCCTCATGGCGGGGCGCTATGGAAAGTGGGAGTACGCCTCCATGGAGGACGCCATCCTGGACGGGCGGGCTTGCGCCCGGACGCTGAACGGCTGACGCAGGGAGTCGTCTCCTGTCGACGGTGGTCCGGGGGCGTGCTACGCCCCAGGGCCTTCCCTTCGCATTTCCGGACCCATGGCCCTGCACCTCTCCGTCGTCATCCCCGTCTACAACGAGGAATCCATCATCGCCCAGGCAGCCGAAGAGCTGCGTCAGGGGCTGGATGCTCGCGGGCTCGACTACGAAATCATCTTCGCGGAGAACGGCTCGCGCGACGCGACGCCCCGGCTCCTGGAAGAAATCTGCGCGAAGAACCCGCGCCTGCGCTGGTTCCACTCGGAGACGCCGAACTACGGCGTGGCGCTCAAGGCCGGCATCATCAAGGCCCAGGGCACCTACGTGGTCTGCGATGAAATCGACCTCTGCGACCTGACCTTCTACGACGCGGCGCTGCCCCGGCTGGAGCGCGGCGAGGCGGACATGGTCGTGGGCTCCAAGGCGGCCAAGGGCGCGAGCGACCAGCGCCCCCTCATCCGCCGCGCGGCCACGCGGGTGCACAACAAGCTGCTGCGCGTGGCGCTGGGCTTCCAGGGCACGGACACGCACGGCCTGAAGGCGTTCCGCCGCGAAGCGCTGCTGCCCGTCATCCAGAAGTGCGTGGTGGACATGGACGTGTTCGCCAGCGAGTTCGTCATCCGCGCGTGGCGCGAGGGACTGAACGTCATGGAGATCCCCATCCAGCTCCATGAGAAGCGCCAGCCGTCCATCCACCTGTTCAAGCGCGTGCCCAACGTGCTCAAGAACGTGGGCAAGCTGTTCTACGTCATCCGCGTCCGCAGGACCTGAGCGGAGGGTCGCCCCATGACGGCAGCGCGCCTGGCGTCCATCTCCGTCGACCTGGATTCGCTGCCGCACTACTGCCGGATCCACGGGCTGCCCGAGTCGCTGCTCGATGAGCGCGCGCGGACGTTGATCCACCGCGTGGCGGTGCAGCGCTTCCTGGAACTGTTCGCGGCGGTGGGCGTGCCCGGGACGTTCTTCGTCATCGGCGAGGACCTGGAGTCGGACCCCGGCGCGGCGGACGGCATGCGGCGCTCCCACGCGGCGGGCGTGGAGATCGCGAGCCACAGCCACGCCCACGACTACGCGCTCACCCGGCGAGGGCCGGACGCCATCGCGGACGACCTGGCGCGCGCGGACGCGGCCATCCTGAAGGCCGTGGGTGTGCGTCCTTCGGGTTTTCGCGCTCCGGGCTACACGCTGAACGCGGACCTGTACGCGGCCACCGTGGCGCAGGGCTACCGGTACGGTTCATCCGCGTTTCCGGCGGCCCCGTACTACGCGGCGAAGGCGGCGGTGATGGGAGCGCTCGCGGCGCTGGGGCGGCCGTCGCGCTCCGTGCTGGACACCCCGCGCGTGTTGCTGGCGCCGCGCGTGCCGTACCGGCCTGACCCCGCGCAGCCCTACCGGCGCGGTTCGGGGGCCGTGCTGGAGCTGCCCATGACGGTGACGCCGGTGGTGCGCTTCCCGTTCATCGGCACGTTCGCGACGACGCTGCCTCGCGGCACGATGCGCGCCGCGTACCGCACGTGCCGGGCGGATGCCTTCTTCAACTTCGAGCTACACGGTGTCGACGTGCTGGACGCCACGGACGGCATCCCGCCGGAGCTCGCGCGCCAGCAGCGCGATCTGCGCGTGAGCGCCGCGAAGAAGATGGAGCGGCTGCGCAGCATCTTCCAGTGGCTCAAGGACGACTTCGACGTCGTCACCCTGCGCGACGCCGCGGGGCAGCTGTCCGCGACGCTCTGATCAGCGCGCGGCCTTCAGGGCCTTCCAGTCCGCTTCGGCTTGGTCCGCGTAGGCCTGCGCGAAGGCGACCAGCCGCTTCGTGGCCCCCTTCGTGTCTCCGCCCACCCAGTCCTCCAGGCACTTCGCCTGGGCCTGCGTGTTGCCGTGGGCGCGGGCCAGCACGACGCCCGCCTGCTCGAAGGTGGAGCGCAGGGATTTCTTCTTCCCGAGCACGGCGTCGTCCAGCTTGTTCTTCTCCGGCTCCACCTCGCGCAAGAGGAACGCCCGGCCGCCCATGTTCACCGCGCCCGTGAGCGGATTCATGGTTCCGCCCAGCTCCTCTTGCGCCTTCACGACGTCCGCGCCGTTCGCGGGCACTGGCGGCGACGCCACGCCGGACGCGAGCAACTCCTTCAGCTCCAGCAGCACGGGGGGCGCCTTCGGATCCGCCGCGCCCACGAGCACGTAGTCGCGCTCCAGGCCGTAGCTGCTGCCCCCTGCGTCCAGCCGCTCCGCCAGGTCCAGCACCTTCAGGGGAACCGCCACGCCCTCCGTGCCGTCCAGGGTCTTCTCGTAGGACGCCAGCGCGGTCCGCACCGCCGCCTTCTTCTCCGCGTCCAGCGGCTTGAGCGTGTCCGACGTGAGGAAGCGCGGACCCTTCGCGCCGTCGAACTTCACGTACTTGGACAGCAGGTCCTTGGCGGACGTGTCGCGCGCCTTGTTGATGAGGTCCTTCACCGGGCCGGAGGACTCCTTCTTGTCCAGGAACGCTCCGGGGTTCGCGTCGCCGTCCGCCAGCAGCTCCAGCGTCTCGAAGTAGTTCTTCGCGAGCGCCTCCACCGCCTTGATCTGCTCGCTTGCGGACAGACCCGCCTCGCGCGCGGTGAGGACCGCGCTGGTGGCCAGGCGCGTGAGGTCCGCTTCCGGTGACGCGGTGCCCGTCTGGTCGAAGTCGTTGAGCCCCCACACCGCCTTGCCGTCCGGCCCCCGGAACGTGCCCAGGTTGCCCACGTGCGCGTCGCCCACCACCCGGATGTCCGGCGCGGGCCGGTCCGTCAGCCGGGCTTCCTGCGCGTACGGGCCCCGCAGGTCCGCGTGGAACAGGGCGGGCATGGCGCGGAACATGGCGGAGGGGCTCTGCCGCATCTGCGCCAGCTTCTCCTTCAGGCGCGCGGGCGGCAGGTCCAGGCGCGCGTTGAAGTCGCGCACGAAGGACACGGCCTGTGAGGGCTGCCGCTCCAGTCCGGACGCCTGGGCCTGCTTGGGCGCCAGCGTGTTCACCGCCACGGTGTTGCCCGTCCGTGACGTGGTGGCCTGGGGCTGGAAGTCGCTGACGTCGGGGGCCAGCCTTCCGGCGGTGGCGCCGGAGGAGGCGAGCGTCAGCACCGTGGCGGCGACGGTGGAGCCCGAGGCGGACGTCCGGGAGGGCTTGGAGGGGATGCGCATGGGGGACCTTCCGGCGGATTATCGTCAGAAGGGCATCGCGGGTTGTGGGCCCACTCCCGGCGTGCGGGCGGGGGTGCTAAGGAGCGAGCCCATGCTGGAGCGTTTCAGCGACAAGGTGAAGAAGGGTCTGCGCGGCTGGACCGAGCGCATGGCCGGCGAGCAGCAGTCCGACCAACTCCAGGCCCTGGCCCGGACGGAGAACGAGTACGGGGTGGACCCGTTCGGGTTCAACCTGGACTACAGCCTGGCGGCCATCGCCCCGTTCATGTGGCTCTATCGCCACTACTTCCGGGTGGAGGCCTACGGCGCGGACCGCATCCCCTCGGGAAGGGTGCTGCTGGTGTCCAACCACTCCGGCCAGCTGCCCCTGGACGGCGCGATGATTGGCATTGCCCTGATGGTGGAGGGCAACCCGCCGCGCGCCATCCGCAGCATGGTGGAGAAGTGGGTGCCGTCCCTGCCGTACGTCTCCACGTTCATGGCGCGCGTGGGCCAGATTGTCGGCACGCCGGAGAACTGCCGGCGGCTGCTGGAGGCGGAGGAGGCCATCCTCGTGTTCCCGGAGGGCACGCGCGGACTCAACAAGCTGTGGCCGCAGCGCTACCAGCTCCAGGAGTTCGGCCTGGGCTTCATGCGCCTGGCGCTGGAGACGAACACGCCCATCGTGCCCATCGCCGTGGTGGGCGCGGAGGAGCAGGCTCCCGCGCTGATGAACCTGAAGCCGGTGGCGAAGCTGCTGGGCTTCCCGTCCTTCCCCATCACCCCCACGGGCACGCCCTTCCCGCTGCCCACGAAGTACCGCATCTACTTCGGCGACGCGCTCCACTTCACCGGCCGCGCGGACGACGAGGACAGTGAACTGGACAAGAAGGTGCGCACCGTGAAGGCCTCCATCCAGGCGATGCTCCACCAGGGTCTCAAGGAACGCCGGGGCGTGTTCTGGTGAGCGCCTCCACGGAAGAGAAGGACGCCGTCGCGGACAAGCGCCCGGCCGTCGTCGTCACCGGCATCAGCGGCAACCTGGGCCGCACGCTGGCGAAGATGCTGCACAAGCGCGAGCGCATCATCGGCATCGACCGGCGTCCCTTCATCGGGAAGCCGAAGGACGTCGAGATGCACCAGCTGGATTTGCGCAAGAAGAAGGCGGAGGACGTCTTCCGCAAGAACGAGGTCCGCGCCGTCATCCACATGGGCATCATGCATGACCCGCGCATGAGCGAGGAGGAGCACCACTCGTTCAACGTCGTGGGGACCACGCGCCTGTTGGAGTACTGCGCGAAGTACGGCGTGAAGAAGGTGGTGGTGCTGTCCTCGGCGAACGTCTACGGCCCCAGCCCGGACAACTCCAACTTCCTCACGGAGGACGCGCCGCTGATGGCCGCGAGCCGCTTCTCCGGCGTGCGCGACCTCATCGAAGTGGACATGCTGGCGCACAGCTTCTTCTGGAAGCACCCCGACATCGAGACGGTCATCCTGCGGCCCGTCCACATCGTCGGGCCCACCATCAAGAACGCGCCGTCCAACTACCTGCGGCTGCGCCACCCGTGGACCATGGCGGGCTTCGACCCCATGGTGCAGCTCATCCACGTGGAGGACGTCGCCCGCGCCATGGTGGAGGCCCTGCGCCCGGAGCCCAAGGGCGTCTACAACGTCGTGGGTCCCGGCCAGGTGCCCCTGTCCGCCGTGCTGCGCGAGCTGGGCCACACCGCGATCCCCGTGCCACACCCCGTGGCCCGGCCCCTGTTGGGCCTGATGTTCCGCTACCGGCTGGCCAACTTCCCGCCGCCGGAGCTGGACCACATCCAGTTCCTCTGCGCCGTGGACGGCAACCGCTGGGTCCAGGACGTGGGCTGGAAGTCCCGGCACTCCATGCGCGACACCATCCGCTCCGTCATCGGCGAGTAGCGGCTTTTCGTGGGACCCCGCGACGGTTCCCTGACAGTCATGTCAGGGGGGACGTGGCGGGATGGCAGGAAGGGCCTGACAACACTGTCAGGCATGGGACGGCGGTGACGGGGAGCGAGTACCTCCAAGTGCCTGATTTCCCGTGGGAACCGGGGGTAGGGCGGAGGGCGGAGCGGTTGGCACTCGCATTGCTCTAGAGACCAGGCAACACGGCGGGGTCGCAGCGGGCCGGAAGTACCGCGCGACATCGTCACCCTGGTAGGGGGTTCCATTGGGGAACTCTCGACGCCCATCGTCTCGGCCGGCCCCGAGACGGTGGGCGACTTTTTTGCGGGCTACGGGGACGGCTTCTCCCGTGGCTCCAGCTCGCCCGCGAAGGGTCCCGACAGCTGCTTCTCCAGCAGCCAGGCGCCGTCCCGGAAGACGAACTCCGAGGTGACGGTGTCGGTCTGCTCCGTGACGGAGGGCAGGCGCATCCACTGGATGCGGCTGTGGACGGTGGCGTGGCGGCCGTCCTCGGCGAGCTTCACGTCCTCGATTTCGAAGTCGGTGACGGTGAGGTCGCGGTCGTCGTGGAGCTCGCGGCGCTTGCGGTCGAAGTCCTGGCGCTCCTCGGGGACGAGGAAGGTGGTCAGGGTGCGGTAGTTCCTCCAGCGCAGGTTCTTGTGGAAGCCCTCGACGACGGGGCGGAGCGCTTCCATGTCCGACTTGGGAGGGGTGTGGGCACAGGCCCCACCGAGGAACAGGGCGACCATCAGGGCAGACAGGCGTTTCATGGCCGCGACGCTACCAGCCGCTGGGCGGAACGGACGAGGGCAGTGGTATGGTCCGCGCTCCCCCGCTAAGCGCACCGGAGTCGCGACTCAACATGGCCAAGTCGATGGTGGAGCGTTACGAGCAGCTCCTCCGGCAGGACCCGACCTCTTCCGTCTTCGTGGAGCTGGCGAAGGCGCTGCTGGAGAAGGGAGACGCGCAGCGCACCATCGAGGTGTGTACGCAGGGCATCTCCCACCATCCCACGTCCACCGTGGGGCGGGTGCTGTGGGGCAAGGCGCTCATCCAGCTGGGGCGGCCCGCGGAGGCGATGGAGCAGTTCGACCAGGCCATCGCCATCGAGCGGGACAACCCGTACGCCTACAACCTCATTGGCGACGTGCTCCTGCAGCGCGGGCTGTACCGCTCCGCGCTGCCGATCCTGCGCAAGGCCGTGGCGCTGCAGCCCAACAACGGGCGCGTGAAGCAGTGGTTGGATCAGGCCCAGCAGGCGCTGTCCGGTGGACCGGCGCCCATCTTCGCGGACCTGGGCGTCCTGGCGACCCCCGCGGCCGCGCCGGAGGAGGACGCTCCGGAGCCGCCGGGTTCGGAAGCGGCCCCGTCCGCGTTCGAGGCGCGTGCCGCCGCGGCGGCCGGATTGGAGCCGCGCCGCGCTGCCCGGACGGAGACGCCGGCGGGTGGAACGGATGCGCAGGCGGCCTCCAGGGTCGCCTCCATCGAGGCGCATGGTGGGCCCTCGGCTCCCGCCGGGACGCCGGTGGCGGAGGACGCTCGGGGCTCTGGCCCAGTGGATGCGGGTGCGCAGGAGCGCGGTGCGGATCCGGTGGATCCTGCTCGCGGTGGCCCGTCGGATCCGGGCCAGGAGCCGGGGTCGGGACGCGGGCGTGCGGCGTCGGACGCCGGAGTTGAGGCGGGCCAAGCCCCCGAGTCGGGGAACCTCGCGGAGCCGCTGGCCGCCGCGCCGTCGGATTCGGATCAGGGCTCGGAGGCTCCTTCCGCTCCCGTGCAGGCGGCGGATCCAGGGTCCTCCAGCCGTGGGCGCAAGTCCGGGATGCTGGCGGATCTCCCGGACGCTCCTCCGGCGGATGAACCCTCCGCGTCGCAGGGCGGGGGATTGCTCGGGGACCTTCCTCCTCCGGAGGCGGTGCGGGCTCGCGCTGCCGCGCCGGTGACGCCGGCTCCGGTCGCTTCGGTTTCGGGCGGCAAGCGCTCGCTGCTGGACGACATCCCGGATGCGACGGAGCTGGCGGCGGCCGCGGCCCGCAACAAGGCGGCGGCGAACGCGAAGGACACGGAGGCACTCGCGGCGAAGTACGAGCGCGAGATGCACGAGAAGATCGCCAAGGAGCGGGCGAAGCAGTCCCTCCTCGAGCGCTATGGCGCGAAGACCGTGGCGCTCTTCGTGGCCCTCATCTTCCTGGGCGCGAGCGCGGGCTTCTTCATCCTCTACCGCTCCCGTCAGGGCGGCCAGACGCTGTCGGAGACACTGGAGCTCGCGAAGCGCGCCGTGGCGCAGGACACGGGCGCGTCGCTGGATGAAGCGCTCCGCCAGCTCGACCGCGCGCGCGACATGGACGAGGCGAGCCCCGCCGCCTGGGCGCTCGCGGGCTACGCGCACGCGCTGCGCTACCTGGACCACGGCGCCAACGCGGATGACCGCCGGCTCGCGCTGGAGGCGCTGGAGAAGCCGGGCGTGAAGGACGGCTTCAATGGCCTGGTGCTGGCCACCAACGCGCTCGTCGCCGACGACCGGGCCCGTGAGTCCGCGAACCGCGCGCTGCTCGCCTCGCAGGACGACGTGACGGAGGTGCACGCGCTCGCGGGCAGCCTGCTGATCGCCGCCAAGGACGAGAAGAAGGCCCTGGACCGCTTCGACCGCGCGCTCAAGGCGTCGCCGGGCAACGTCCGCGCGCTGGTGGCGCTGGGCGACTACTACCTCGCCTCCGAGGACTTCGCGCAGGCGCTGGAGATGTTCAAGCGCGCGCGCGACGTCTCCAAGGAGCATCCCGCCGCCCGCATCGGGATGGCGGAGAGCCGGCTCGCGCTGGAGCAGGACCTGGACGCGGCGTTGGCGGACGTGGCGCCGCTCGCGCAGGACGCGAAGCTGCCCCCCGCGCTCCAGCCCCGTCAGCAACTGGTGCATGGCGAAATCCTGTCCGCGCTGGGTAAGTACGACGAGGCGCGCACCATGCTCTCCAAGGGCGTGCAGGGGCCGCTGGCCATGGACTTCCAGCTGGCGCTCGGGGCCGCGGGCCGCGCGGCGGGCAAGCTGGAGGCCGCGCAGCAGGCCTATGAAGCCGCGCTGAAGCTGCAGCCCAAGAGCGAGGCCGCGAAGGAGGGCCTGGGGCGCACGCTGCTGGACCGCGACCGCGAGAAGGAAGCCCTGCAGCGGTTGGAGGCCGACGGCGGCCGCAAGGTGTCGCTGGTGCGGGGCGCGGCGTACGCGCGGCTCGGGGACTGGAAGCGCGCCCGTGTGGAGCTGGGCAAGACGCGCGTGAACGACCGCTATCCGCCGGAGGCCGTCGCGTGGCTCGCGCTGGCGGACGCGCACGAGGGCAACGGCGCCCAGGCGCGCGACGTGCTGGAGAAGGCGCTGGCGAAGAAGCCCCGCACGGACCTGCGCGTGGCGCTGGGGCAGGTGTACTGGCGCGAGCGCGCGCTCGACAAGGCGCAGACCCAGTTCGACGAGGCGATGAAGGACCCGCGCGACTACGAGGGCGCGTGCTCGCTGGGGCGGCTGCTCCTGTCTCGCCGGCTGCCGGACATGGCGCTCAAGCCGCTGACGCAGGCGGTGGAGCGCAACGGCGCGCATGGCGAGGCCCGCGACGCCCTGGGCCGCACGCTGCTGGCGCTGGGCCGCACGCCGGAGGCGCTGAAGCAGTTCGAGGCGTGGCAGCTGGACAACCCGGGCAGCGCGGCCGCGCAGAAGGGCTTCGCGCTGGCGCTGTACCAGTCCGGCCGCCGCAAGGAGGCGGAAGGGGCTTCCGGCCGGGCGGTGAAGCTGGCGCCGGAAGACGCGGAGGGGCAGCGGCTGCGCGCGGCGCTCCTGTTCGCCAACGGCGACGCGAAGGGCGGCTTCTCCGCGCTGGAGCGTGCCAACAAGCTGGACTCCAAGGACCCGGACACCTTCTGCGAAATCGCCCAGGCGTTCCTGCGCCAGGGGCAGGTGGAGAGCGCGGACGCGGCCTTCGCGGCGGCGCGGCGGGAAGGGCCGGACGCGACGTGTGGCCGCGTGGGCGAGCTGTACGCGCAGCTGCCGGGCGGTGGCCGTGGCGCGGCGCGCACGCTGCAGGACCTGGCGGACAAGGCGCCCACCGTCTGGGACAAGGCCTTCGCCCAGGTGACGCTGGCGCGGGTGCTGCTGGGCGCCGGGGCCGTGAAGGAGGCCCGCGCGGCGGCGGACGAGGCCGTGAAGCTGGCCCCCTACAACGGGCGCGCGTACCTGGCCCTGGGCCTGGTGGCCTTCAAGCAGCGTCAGGAGGCCCCCGCGCGCGAGGCGCTGGCCAAGGCCGTGGAGCTGGAGCCCACGGACGGCCTGGCGCACCTGGCGCTGGCGGACGTGCTGGTGCGCGAGACGGCGGAGCTGCCCCGGGCGGTGGAGGCCTACGAGTCCTTCCTGAAGCTCGCGGGGGGCGCGTCGGAGGCGAACCGGGTGAAGAAGGCCCTTCCGCTCCTCAAGCGCCGGGCGTCGCGCTAGCGTGGTCGACGTGAGCGACCCGCGGCCCCCGTCCTCCCCCCTGCTGAAGGTCATGTGGGGCAATGCCTTCCTGCTGTCGGTGCTCTACCTGCTGACGGGCATCGTCGTGGAGTCCGTCCGGAGGCGGTACCACAAGCCCTTCTTCGAGCGCCTCTCCATGGCGCTCGACTCGCTGCCGGCGCGGGCGCTGGAGCTGGTGCGCGCCATGGAGCCGCTGCGCGAGGCGTACTTCAGCGGCCGAATCACCGACCTGGGCGTGCGCGTCGTCTTCGGCCTCGTCACCGTGGCGGTCATCTTCCTGCTCGCCGTGGTGGTGGGCGCCATCATGGCCGTGCTGCGGTGGGCGCTGATGCGCGCCACCCGCGGTGGGCCTGGCGCTCCCAGGGGCTGAAACCTCCGCTCACGCCCGGCGGACGCGCCGCAGGCGGAGCAGCCACGGCAAGAGGCAGAGGCCCACGCCCAGTCCGCTCACCGCCAGGGCCATGCCCTGTCCCGGAGGGATGAAGCGCCAGATCACCTGGTGCCGCCCCTCCGGAAGCGCCACGCCAAGGAAGGCGTGGTTGGTGGGAAGCACCTCCGCGGGCGCACCGTCCACGGTGGCGGTCCAGCCCGAGAAATAGGCCTCCGAGGCGACCAGCACCGCGGGCTGTTTCGCATCCACCTCCACCGTGGAGCCGTCCGGGTCGCGCTCCACGACGCGGACGCTGCCCAGCTCCGCGTCCGGCGCGGGCTGGGGCAGGGGCGTGAGGCACTCCACGGCCGCCTGGCGTCCGGGAACGAAGTCGCTGGAGGCGATGAGGGCCAGGCTCTCCTCCGGGCCCGCCACGCAACGCGGCGCCGCGAGGTAGACGCGAGGCAGCGCGAGCGGGTTCGCGAGCAGCTGCACGCCGAAGGGCTCGCTCTCCGCCACGACGTACTTCTCCATCCCCCGCTTCTGGACCTGGAGCGTGTCCAGGGTGAAGAAGCCCACTCCCGCGAGCCCCGCGTAGCGCCGCCACCACTGGCGCTGGTCCTTGAGCAGCGCCCCAACGCGCGCGGAGAGCGTGGGCAGGTACCAGTTCGCGGCCTCCACTCCCCAACGCGCTCCCACGTCGGGAACGAGCATCGTCAGGTTCGCCGCCGCGTCCCTGTCGTCCAGGGACAGTCCCTCCAGACTCGGCTGCTGGATGGTCGCGACCGCGGTGTACACACGCGTCTGGCCGAGCAGCGTTTCGCTCCCCACGCGCTGCCGCATCGTTTCAACGAAGAGGGGCTGCGCCTCAATGAGGTCGCGGTCGCAGGACACGTACACGGGCTCGGTGACCCAGGCGACGTCCACCGCGACGAGGGTGACGAGCACCAGGGCGAGGGGCCGTGGCTGGAGCTTCCTCCAGACGAGGAGCAGCCCCAGCGCCAGACAGACGCTTCCGGTCCGGAGGCCGCCCTCCGTGAGCCGCTCACCGACCTGTCGCGCCACTTCCGGCCAGAGCTCCGGGCGGCCCGAATAGAAGCCACTCAGGGCCTCGGCCAGGCGGGCGCCCGTGCCTGTCAGCGCGAGGAGCAGGACCCCCAGGCCCATCCCGCCCAGGACCCACGCCACGCGCCGCCTGCCCGGGGCCTCACGCGCCACGAGCGATTCGGCGCCCAGCCCCGCGAGCACCGCGAGCCAGAAGGCCACGTGCACGGAGAGCTTCTCCGGGTAGCGGAAGGGCCGCCACGGGGGGAGCAGCTCGTAGACGAGCGCATACAGCGGCGTGTGGCGTCCGAACATCAGCAGGACGAACAGCACCGTCAGCCCCAACGCCAACTGGACCCGGCGCTCCCGCCACCGGCTCGCGGCGGCTACTCCCGCGAGGAAGAGCATGGGCAGGCCCACGTAGAGCGAGCGGAGCCAGAAGTCGTTCACCTGCGTGCCCAGCAACCCCTCCGCCACCGGCGCGCGCAGGGGGCGCTCCAGGGCGAAGACATTGCCCAGCGCCATGTCCAGCAGGCGCAGTGGATGGGTCGACCAGACCACGGCCGTCTCCAGGGTGCGCCGCTCCGCGAACGTCTCCCGCAGGACGGACGCGGAGGCCCAGAGCTGCACGGCGCTCACGAGCAGCGCGAGCCCCAACCCCGCCCCCGCCGCCAGGAGGACCTTGCGGCGAGGCGCGCCTTCCAGGGGGCCGAACGCCGCCACCGCGAGCACCGTGGCGCCTCCCACCGCGAAGCCCTGGGGGTCTCCCGCGAAGAGGAGGGTGCCCAGCACCAGTCCCACCGCGCCCGCCGCCGCCCACGACGCGTGCTTCAGCACCGCGTCCGTCGCCACCAGCAACCACGGGAGCGCCATGGCGGCCTGCAGGTACGGCAGGCTGTTGGTGAGGCTGACCAGTGCACCGCCAAAGGCGAAGCCCAGGGCCCCCACCGCGGCGGCGCCCGGGCGCGTGCCCCAGCGCCGCAGGAGGACATAGGTGCCCAGGGCCGCGACGGGGTAGCAGACCAGCACCATCAGCGTGAGCATCGCCGGCCCCTCCACCAGCATGCCCAGCAGGTTCGCGGGGTGGAATGCGCCGGTGACGGTGGCGCCCGCGAAGGGCTGCCCCAGCGAATCGAAGGGCGTCCAGTCCGGCCATTCCCACTGGCGGACGGCCTGGACCCAGAGCCACTTGGCCGGCAGGCAGACCCGGAGCATGTCCCGCTCGCAAAAGATCCCTCCGGAGGCGAGCAGCCGGTGGAAGAAGAGCAGCGTCGCCGCGCACAGGGCTCCGAGGACGGAGAGGAGCTCGCGGCGGTGGAGCGGGGGCGTGGAGGACATGGCGGCTGCGGCGGGTTCTACCAGAGTCCCGGTGGGCCCCTCTGGAGTGGAGGCGGAGGGCTAGCTGCGCGACTTCGCCTTGCGGATGCGCGGGGCCACGGGCGCCGCCTGCGGCTCGTGGCCCGCCGCGCGCGCCATCAGGCAGATCTCCACCACCTTGGGGCCGAAGCGCTCCCAGCGGCTCTCCCCGGTGCCCTTCACCGCGAGGAAGGCCTCCCGGTCCACCGGCAGCGCGGCGGACAGCCCCAGCAGCGTCGCGTCATTGAAGATGATGAAGGGCGCGACGCCCAGGTCCTTTGCCAGGTCCTTGCGCCAGCGGCGCAGCTCCATGGACGCCAGCTCGCTGTACGCCATCACCGGCGCTCCGGCCGCGGCCGGCAGGGAGCGCGAGGAGGAGCCGGACGGCTTGGGCATCATGCTGCCCGCGCACCGGTCGCACTTGCCGCACACCGCCGCCGCGTCCGTCTGCCCGAAGTAGCGCAGGATGAACGCGCGCCGGCACTTCGGCGTGTACGCATAGTCCGCCATCCGCTTGAGCATCAGCCGGTTGAGCCGCTCCTGCTCGCGCACCCGGGACAGGTCCACCGTCAGCTCGCGGAATGGGACGCGCTCCAGCGCGCGGATGGAGCGCCCCGCGAACGGCCGGCGCACCCGCACCACGCCCGACTTCTCCAGAAGGCCCAGCGCGTGCCGGACGTCGTCCTCCGTCAGCCCCGTGCGCCGCGCGAGGATGGGCAGCTCCGTGGTGGCCTGCCGCCCCACGGGGAAGGTCTCCAGCAGCGAACGCAGGAGCCGCTGTGACTCCGCCGCGTGCGGCTGCGCGCTGGCGGCCTTGTCCGTCAGCGTGATGCCGTACTCGCCTTCACCCCGGCCACCGCGCTCCAGCTTGCCTTCGCGCTCGAAGATTTTCAGGGCGGCGGAGACCTCGAACTCGCTGGCGCCCACCATGCCCGCGAGCGCGTGCACGCCCCGGTCGAACTCCTCCACGGCCTGCAGCTGCGCCCAGATGTCCGCCAGCACGGACTCGGACGGGTGGCTGCCCTCGATGAGGCGCTCCTGCGTGTACACGTCCGCGTGGTTGAACAGGAGCACCGCCGTGGCGGGGTTGCCGTCGCGGCCCGCGCGGCCAATCTCCTGGTAGTACGCCTCCACCGCGCGGGGGATGTTGGCGTGCGCGACGAAGCGGATGTCCGGCTTGTCGATGCCCATGCCGAAGGCGTTGGTGGCCACCGCCACCGCCTCCTTCGCGGACATGAAGTCGTCCTGCGCGCGGCGGCGGGCGTCGTCCTCCATGCCCGCGTGGTACAGCACCGCCTTCACCTTGCGCGTGACGAGCGCGGAGTGCATCCCTTCCGCCGCCTTGCGCGTGGAGCAGTAGATGATGCCGCTGCCGCCGCCCTTCGCCGCCAGGCTCGCGCACGCGTCCCGGCGCTCCTCGTCCCCGCTGACGTTCACCACGTCCAGGAAGAGGTTGGGCCGGTCGAACCCCTGCGCGAACACCGCCGGGTCCTTCATCAGGAGCACGCGGACGATGTCCTCGCGCACCTCCGGCGTCGCCGTGGCGGTGAGCGCCACCGTGCGCGGGGGCCGCAGCCGCTTGCGCACCTGGCCCAAGAGCGCGTAGTCCGGCCGGAAGTCGTGGCCCCACTGGGAGATGCAGTGCGCCTCGTCCACGGCGAGCAGCTCCACGCCCAGCCCGGACACCAGCTCCAGGAAGCTTGCGCTGCGGAATCGCTCCGGCGCCACGTAGAGCAGCTTGTACTCGCGGGCGCGCAGCTTGCGCAGGCGCTCCGCCCGCTCCACGTCGGACAGGGACGAGTTGATGTACGTGGCCGCGATGCCCTTCGCGGTGAGCTGCTCCACCTGGTCCTTCATCAGCGCGATGAGCGGTGACACCACCAGCGTGATGCCCGGCAACAGCATCGCCGGCAGCTGGTAGCACAGGCTCTTGCCCGCGCCCGTGGGCATCACCACCACGGTGTTGCGGCCGCTGAGGACGGAGCTGATGACGGGCGCCTGTCCAGGGCGGAACTCCGGCAGGCCGAAGTGCCGCACCAGTCCCTGCTGGGCATCTTCGAGGAAGGGCAGGGACTCCGTCATCGCGCGCATGTTCATCATCCTGGATGGGCCGTCAACGCCAATCCCCTCGTGGATACCGGTGTCGCCACGTCACAGCTCGAGCCCCGGAGGAAGGGGAACCGCCAGCGCGGCCCGTTTCAACGCCACCTCGCGCCGCAGCGCCTCCGTCCGCTCCGGGTCCAGGCGGCCGTCCACGAGGATGTCCCCTTCGCGCACGCCCGGTGGCAGCCGCCAACGCTCCACCGTGCACGCCTGCCCGCCGTCGGTCCGCACCACCTGGGCCTGCGTCTCCTCCAGCAACTCCACCCGGATGGGGCTCGTCCCC
>NZ_RAWR01000229.1:0-16847 GCF_003986945.1 Corallococcus sp. AB018
AGCGCGGCCAGTCGCGCGGCGGGGAGGGGAGTCAGCGGCATGAGTCAGCGAGGGGGCGGCGGACTCTACGACGGGGTGCGCGTGCCTTGTCCACACAGGGCATGGGAGCGGCGGTTGCTCCCTCCCTCTGGGGGTTGGCGAAATCCCGGGTGTGAAGCGTTTTCGCGGAGGATGAGAGGTGTGTAGGGTCGGCGGACATGGACGGATCCGCGACCTTTCCCGACGTGACGCTGGCCATCCTGGCAGGGGGGCAGGGGACCCGGCTGGGGGGCGTGGCCAAGGGGCTGCTGAGCGTGGAGGGGCTCACAACCTTGGAACGGCTGCGAGCGTTCGGGTCGCATTTCGAGGACGTGTTGCTGGTGGCGAATGTTCCGGCGCCGTACGAGCGCTTCGGGCTCCGCACGGTGGCGGACGCGGTGAAGGGCAAGGGAGCGCCGGGAGGGGTCCATGCGGCCCTGGGCGCGGCCAGCACGCGGTGGGTGTTCGCGGTGGCGTGCGACATGCCGTTCGTGACGGAGGCCGCGGCGCGGGTGGTGCTGGACGCGCGAGGCGAGGATGTGGACGCGGTGTGCATCGAGCGGGACGGACGGTGGGAGCCGTTGTTCGCGGCGTATCGTACGGAGCTGGTGTCACACTGGGGTGAAGCCTTGGTGGAGGATCCGTCTCTGCGGGGACTGCTGATGCGGTTCCGGACGCGGACCTTGCCGGTGGACGCATTGCGAACGGTGGATCCGGAGCTGCGTGCGCTGGCGAACGTGAACACGCCGGAGGATCTGGTTCGCTACGGCGTCACGTTGCCATGAACCGTGCGTAGGGCATGCCGGCCTGTGACTGACCGAGTACAGGCAACGGGAAGCTCAGGGGCTTTCCGTCCGACGCCTCCGTGTTCCCCTCTACCTGCGCGGCACCCAGTCCCTGTCGCTGTCCCTGGAACGTGGCCTGGGGATTCCTCGCGGAGGCCCGGCCTGCCTGGATGACGGCGTAACGCGCTGCCACCGCACCCACCGTGGACAGCACGTCCGCCGTCACCTGCTTCCACCTCGCTCGTCCCGGCAGCACGTCCATCACCAGCCCCGCCAGTGAGCACGTCCGGGACAGCGTCCACAGCGCTCCCGCCACACCCGTGCGCAGCGGCTTCCCCACCTCCACCACCTGCCGCGCCTCCAGCTCCACCGCTTTGCGCGTGAACACCTCCGCCACCTTGCCCGCCACACGGAAGCGGCGCAGCACGCGCTCCTCCGCGTCCGTGTGCGGGAACAGGGACAACAGGCTCCCGGCGCTCGCGGTCGCGGAGGCCATGAAGAACAGCGGCAGTGTGCGCCCCACCTGCTGCCACAGGGGCACCGCCGTGTTGCTCACCAGCACCGCCGTGTATCCCGCGAGCGGCAACCCCAGCACCGCGCCCACGATGCCCGCGGTGCGTCCCATGACTCCAAGAACTCCGGGCCTCCGCCGCAGCACGAACGCCGCCGTGTTCACCGCGCCCGAACCCGCCAGCACCCACGAACCCACGCTCATGGGTGACGTGGGCCGGAACACACGCAGCATGTTCAGGAAGCGCGACGGTCGACCCAGGTCGTGGATCAACAGACCCGCGCTCACAAGGTCCCCCGCCGTGGCCACCGCGTGACAGCGCCCCGCCAGCCGCTCCAGCTTCCGTCCTCCCAGATGCTCCAGCGCCACCCCGAGCACGCTCGCCGCACCCGCCACTCCGCCCACGTAGAAGTACGCCGGGACCGTCCAGATCCACAGCGGCTCCTTCAACACCGGCATGCCGTAGTAGCTCGGCGCTCCTTCACTGTCCGGCCCCGACCGTGATGGCACCGTCGGCAACACGTCCATCCCCTGCCGCACAGGCTCCGGATCCTTCACCCGCTGCTGGGAACCCTCGCCCTCCAGGATGCCCGCGCGTGTGTCGATGTTCCGTCCGTCCGTCTTGCGCTGGAGCCGATCCAACAGCGTGTCGTCGCTCATCCGCGCCCCTCCCGCCCGAACGCCACCGCGCCCAGCGCCACCGCCACCATTCCCACCGCGCCCATCGCCACCGAGGCCCACGAGCGCAGAGCCTTCTTCGTCGGCACCACCGGGTCGGGCGGCAGGTTGTAGACCTCCGGCTTGTCCAACAGCAGGAAGAACGCGTTGAGCCCACCCGTGCCCGGCTGGTTCTCCGCGTCCTTCCCGTACAGGTACGCGTCCGTCACGCCTCGCTGATGCAGGTCGCGAACCCGTGACTCCGCGCGTGCATGCAACTCGTCCAAATCACCGTACTGGATGGACGCCGTGGGACACGCCTTCGCGCACGCGGGCGTCTGGTCGTCACCGATGCGGTCGTAGCAGAGCGTGCACTTCCACGCGCGCCCGTCATCCTCGCGCCGGTCAATCACTCCGAACGGACACGCGGACACGCAGTAGCCGCAGCCATTGCACACGTCCGGCTGCACGTAGACCGTGTCGAACTCCGTGCGCACGATGGCGCCCGTGGGACATGCCTCCAGACACCCCGCGCGCTGGCAGTGCTTGCACACGTCCGACATCATCAGCCACGAGAAGTCCCCCGCGCCCGACGTCTGCCCCTGCAACGGCACCGGCCGCTCCACGAACGCCACGTGCCGCCAGGTCGATGCGCCCAGGTGCGCTGTCTGGTCGTAGGACATCCCCGTGAAGTGGAAGCCGTCGTCCGGAAGCTGGTTCCACTGCTTGCACGCGACCTCGCACGCCTTGCAGCCGATGCAGAGCGTCGTGTCCGTGAAGAACCCCTTGCGGCTCCCCATTCGCCTATCCCTTCCCCTCGGGTTCCTGCGTCTCCGAATGGTCCGTGTCCCCAGGCGGCGTCACGTCGCGCGGCACCTCCGGCAACAGCAGCGGAGGCGGCGCCGCTCCCGCCGCGGCCCTCTCCCCCGAGCGCATCCGCCCCACCCGCAGGTCCGCCGTGAACACCTTCGACTCCTGGATGTCCACGTTCTGATCCGCGACGAACGCCGTCAGCTCGTTGGCCCCTTCACCGCGCACGCGCCCCGTCACACCCCAGTGGTACGGCAGACCAATCTGGTGCACCTGCCGTCCCCTCACCTTCAGCGGACGGATGCGCTCTGTGACGAGCGCCCGGCACTCCAAATCCCCTCGCGCCGTGGCGAGCGTGCACCAGTCCCCGTTGTTCAGCCCCTTCTCGCGCGCCAGTTCCGGGGAGATTTCGCAGAACATCTCCGGCTGCAGTTCGCTCAGCCAGGACAGCCAGCGCGACATACCGCCCGCGGTGTGGTGCTCGGTGAGCCGGTAGGTCGTGACCAGGTACGGATAGCGCGGGTCGCCCCAGGCCCGGTGATAGGGGTTGTCCTTGCGCTTCCACTCCTCTCTCGTGGGGCTGCACTGCTGCGCGTAGAGCGGGTTGGACACCACCGACTCCATGGGCTCGTAGTGCGTGGGCAGCGGCCCGTCCATCATCCCGCTGGGCGCGAAGAGCCAGCCCTTGCCGTCCGCCTGCAAGAGGAACGGATCATTGCCTGCGATGGTCGCCAGCCCCGTCGCGCCCTCGGGCGGCCGATACTCCGGCGGCCGGTCCACGATGAAGTCCGGCACGTCCTCTCCGGTCCACTTCTTCTCGCCCGCGTCCCACCACACGTAGCGCTTGCGCTCGCTCCAGGGCTTGCCGTTCGCGTCCGCCGACGCGCGGTTGTAGAGGATGCGCCGATTGGACGGCCACGCCCAGCCCCACTCGGGCGCCACCCACGTCTGCTCCTGCCCGGGCTTGCGCCGCGCCGTCTGGTTCACGCCGTCCTTGAAGCACCCTGAGTAGATCCAACAGCCGCACGCCGTGGAGCCGTCGTCCTTCAGCGCCGTGAAGCCATCCACCAGCTTCCCATCCGCCACCGAGTAGCCGTTGATCTCCTTCAGCACCGCCTCCGCGGAGGGCTCCGCGTGCGGCCCGTGCGTGGGGTAGTCCCACGTCAAATCCAGCAGCGGCGCGTCCTTCGGGTCCGTGGAGCCCGCGTAGCGCTCACGCAGCTTGCGCCCCAGGTGATAGGCGAAGTGCAGCTCGCTGCGCGTGTCCCCCGCCGGCTCCACCGCCTTGTGATGCCATTGCAGCAGCCGCTGCGTGTTGGTGAAGGTGCCGTCCTTCTCCGTGTGCGCGGCGGCCGGGAAGAAGAACACCTCCGTCTGGATGTCCTCCGGCCGCACCTGCCCGGACTGGACCTCCGGCGCCGTGCGCCAGAACTCCGCGGTCTCGATGAGCGTGAAGTCGCGCACCACCAGCCAGTCCAGCTTGCGCAGCCCCTTGCGCTGGAGCGCCCCGTTCATGCTGCCCACGGCGGGGTTCTCCCCCATGACGAAGTAGCCCTGGAGCTTCCCGTCCGCCATGTCCGCCACGGTCTGCATGTGCGAGTGATTGCCCGTCAGCCGGGGCAGGTGCGCGAACAGGTAGTCGTTGTCCTTCGTGGCCTTGTCCCCGAACCACGCCTTGAGCAGCGACACCGCGTACTTGGGGAACTCCGTCCACCAGCCGCTGCCGGACTTGTTCTTGCGGATGTAGTGCTCCAGCGAGTCCGTTCCGCTCGCGCGCGGCATGGGCAGGTAGCCGGGCAGCAGGTTGTAGAGCGTGGGGATGTCCGTGGAGCCCTGGATGGACGCGTGCCCTCGCAGGGCGAGGATGCCTCCGCCGGGCCGGCCGATGTTGCCCAGCAAGAGCTGGAGGATGGCCGCCGTGCGGATGTACTGCACGCCCACCGTGTGCTGCGTCCAGCCCACCGCGTAGCAGAACGCGCTGGTGCGCTCCGGGTTGGAGTTGTCACACAGCGTCCGCGCGACCTGGAGGAACAGCGCCTCGTCCACGCCGCACACCTGGGACACCACCTTCGGCGTGTAGCGCGCGAAGTGGCGCTTCAAGAGCTGGAACACGCACCGGGGATGCTGGAGCGTCTCGTCCCGGTGCTCGTCGCGGAGGTCCACGCGGTGGTCATGCCCGCCCGCGCCCGCGCCGGGCTCGTCCGTCAGCTCCTTGTGGCCCGCCGCCGGCACCACGCCGTCCACGCCCTCGTACTGCCAGGTGTGGATGTCGTAGCGGTTGTCCTTCGGCTGGTAGCCGCTGAAGAGCCCCTCCAGGTCCTCCGTGTCCAGGAAGCCCTCGCGGATGAGCGTGGCCGCGTTGGTGTACTGCACCACGTAGTCGCGGAAGTACCGCTCGTGCTCCAGCACGTAGTGGATGAGCCCGCCCAGGAACGCGATGTCCGAGCCCACGCGGATGGGCGCGTACACGTCCGCCACCGCGCTGGTGCGCGTGTAGCGCGGGTCCACGTGGATGACCTTCGCGCCCCGGGCCTTCGCCTCCATCACCCACTGGAAGCCCACCGGATGGCACTCGGCCATGTTGGACCCCTGGATGAGGATGCAATCCGAGTGCTGCAGGTCCTGCTGGAACGTCGTGGCTCCGCCGCGGCCGAACGTGATGCCCAGACCGGGCACCGTGGACGCGTGTCATATTCGAGCCTGGTTCTCCACCTGCACGACGCCCAGCGCGCTGAAGAGCTTCTTGAGGAGGTAGTTCTCCTCGTTGTCCAGCGTCGCCCCGCCCAGGTGCGCCAACCCCAGCGTCCGGTTCAGCCGCTGGCCCTTCGCGTCCGTCACCTCGAACGTCGCGTCGCGCGTGCGCTTCACGCGCTCGGCCACCTTCTCCATCGCCTCTTCCAGCGGGATGGGCTCCCACTCCGTGCCGCCGGGGCGGCGGTAGAGGACCTGCTGCACGCGTTGCGTTCCCGTGACCAGTTGGAAGGTGGCGGCCCCCTTGGGACACAGCCGTCCGCGTGAGATGGGGGAGTGCGGGTCACCCTCGATGTCGAGGATGCGCCCGTCGCGCACGTGCACCTCCTGCCCGCAGCCCACCGCGCAGTACGGGCAGATGGACTTCACCACCCGGTCCGCGGACTTCGTGCGCGGCGCCAGCGAGCGGCTTCGCGCCGACATCGCCGTGTCGCCCAGGGCCCGGCTGTCTCCTCGGGCGAACTGCCGCAGCACGGGCCAACCCTTCATCAGGTCGCGGAACTTCAAGGCCGCCCCTCCTACGGATGCGCACGTGGAATCTGGTGCTCAAGATGGGGACGCGCGGCGGTGCGGACCAGTGCCGCCGGTCCCTGGCTCGCGTCCAGCAGTGAACGCGAGAGCAGGCGAGCAGGCACGGAAATGCGCGGCGCGCGAAATCAGACCGGGGGGGCTGAATCGTTACTACTCCACGGTGCCAACGCCTCTTCCTGCTCCACCCTCCCCTGGGGCCCCGCGGGCCTTCAGGCGGAGCAGGAAGACCCACAGCCACGTGATGGCCGGAGACGTGGCGGAGAGCGAGTGGAGAACCTGCATGACAGACAGTGCCCCTCTCATCCTGTTGATCGAGGACGAGGAAGACCTTCGGGACGCGGTCGCGACGCTGTTGGAGATGGAGGGCTATCGCGTCGCGCAGTGCATCCACGGCGAGGATGCCTGGAGCTGGCTTGCGTCCCATCCCCGTCCGGACCTGGTGCTGCTGGACCTGATGATGCCGGTGATGAACGGACAGGCCTTCCTCGCGAGGCTGTCCCAGGAGCGCATGCTGGAAGGCGTGCCCGTCATCGTGCTGTCCGGCAGCCCCTTTCATCCCCCGGGCGCGGTGGACTACCTGCGCAAACCGGTGGCGGTGGCGGACCTGATGGAAGTGGTGCGCCGCTTCCTGCCGTCATCCGGGGAAGGCCCGGAAGGACCTCCCACGTCGTGAAACATGTGTCGCATGGCGCGGCGCGTGCGCATCGAGGACTCGCGATGGAGCGAGACCTGTGGAATCCTCGCGCCCCGTCAGGTCCCCGCCTGGTCCATTCCCCCTCACTCAAAGGACGACAGATGCCGGATGGCACGCTGAACCTACCCGAGGACGTCGCCCGAGACCTGGAAGCCCGTCTGGCCGCGACGGAGCCGGAGGAGACGAGCCGGGGCCTGTTCTTCCTGGGCGTGTTGGACGCGGTGCGCTTTCTGGGCGGAGCGGACGCGGTGAAGCGCTGTCTGGATCAGGTGGGGGAGACCGCGGACTTCATCCCCATGCAGACCTATCCGTTCCCGCGCTTCCTGCGGCTGTCCTACGTGGCGGCGGAGCAGCTCTCGCCGCTCGTCGGCGGCCATGATGCGGCGCAGCGGCAGATTGGCACGCAGGCGATGCTGGACTTCCTCAACTCCATGTTCGCGCGCGACTTCGTGCAACAGGCGGGTGGGGACCCGAAGCGGCTCCTGGAGTTGATGCACTCCGGCTACCGCACGGCGCTGAACTTCGGCGAGCGCTCCGTGGAGTGGACGGGCCCCACGTCGGGCCGGGTCATCATGAAGCGCTCGTTGATGCCGGTGCCCTACAACGAGGGCATCCTCCAGTCCGCGCTGGAGGTGACGGGCGTGCACGACGTGCAGGTGCGCGGGCATGCCCAGTCGCTGGTGGACGCGTACTACGACGTCTCCTGGTCGTGAGCCGCACGGGCCGCGCTCAGGCCAGGGCGCGGCGCACGAGGCGGTAGGTGCCTTCCGCCGTGGTGCCGTAGACGATGTGGGCGGCGAGCGCGCTCAGGTGCGACTTCGCCGGGACCTTCTGGGGCGGCGGAGCGAGGCGCAGGAGCGGCACCGCCAGCTCGTCACCGATGAGGAACAGGCCCAGGCCGAAGCCCACGCCGAACAGCTTCCCCGTCAGCGGCACGCGCTCATGCAGCGCACCGTGCACGGCGCCCCAGAGCGTGCCGTAGCTCCAGTGCACCACGTTGCCGGCCTGCTTCTTCCGCTCCCCCTCCAGCTTCACGCCCGCGCCTTCCGCCGCCTTGCGCGCGGCCACCTCCGTGGCGGGCTCCTGCTGGGAGTCGTCCTGCTCCTTGGACTCGCTCAGCCTGGCGATGAGCGCCTGCGCCTGGTTCATGGCGAAGGTGCCCAGCGCGCCGCCCGCGGCGCCCATGAGGATGTCCTGGAGGAGCGAGCGCTTCTCGGGGCGTGCGAAGGGACGGAGTCGGCTCCAGCGGATCATGGTCGGGCCCTTTCGGTGCGGTGGCTGCAAGCGTGCTCATAGGGTGGGGCGTCTTGTTGACGGGTGCACACTCTGGGATGGGGAGGCGGGGCGCGCCCTGTTCCCGGTCCGGCGAGCGGCCGTGCGAGCGGGCGTCGCGCGGAGGATTCCGGGGGCTTGCCTCGTGCGAAGCCCGGCCAGAAGGCCCACCTCAGGGCGAGGAGGGGCGAAAGCGCATGGCTCGTCACGAGAACTTGAGAGGACAGGTGGCCATCGTCACGGGCGCGTCGAGCGGCGTGGGCTGGCAATCCGCGCTGCGGCTGGCGGAGGCCGGCGTGCGGCTGTGCGTCACCGCTCGGCGCCAGTCGGCCCTGGAGCAACTGCGCGTGGAGGTGCTCCAGCGCGGCGGTGAGTGCCTGGTGAGCGACGGCGACGTCACGGTGGCCGAGGACGTGGAGCGCGTGGTGCGCGAATGCGTGGAGCACTACGGCCGCGTGGACCTCCTGGTGAACGCGGCGGCGGTGCAGTCCTACGGCTACTTCGACCAGCTGCCCTGGGAGCACATCACGCGCGTGTTCGACGTGTCGTGCTTCGGCTACTTCCGCTTCGCGCGCGCGGTGCTGCCGCACTTCCGCAAGCAGGGCCACGGCCACCTGCTCAACGTGCAGTCCATGCTGGCGTCGGGGTCCGCGCCGCTGTTGTCCGCGTACGCGGCCGCGAAGCACGCGACGCTGGGGTGGGCGCGGGCGCTGGAGCTGGAGTTGGCGGGCACGGGCATCCACGTCTCCAATGTGCTGGTGCCGTCCGTGTCCACGCCCATGTTCGACCACGCGCCCACGATGCTGGGGTGGAAGCCCGTGCCGGTGCCGCCCACGTACGACGTGGACCTGGTGGCCCGCGCGGTGGTGCGGCTGGCGAAGCGGCCGGGCCGCACGTCGGTGCCGGCGTTCCTCCAGGGGCGGTTGATGCTGTGGCTCAACGGCCTGGCGCCGTCGGTGGGCAAGGCCGTGCTGTCCCGCTTCGGCGTGCGGATGCAGACGACGGACATGCCGCTGGACAGGCCCGAGGGCAACCTCTTCACCCCCGTGGTGGAGGGCGTGGGGCCTCGTGGCAGCGTGCCCCCGACGCCCGCGTGGGTTCGCTTCACCGCGACGCTGGGACTGGCGGCGCTGACGGGCGGCGTGGTGGGCGGCGCGGTGCTGGGCGCGCGCGGATTGATGCGCGCGGCCCGCTGAAGCGGGGCCCCATCAGACGTCCCCCTCTCCGAGGGGGCCGCGATCAGGATTTTTCCGTTCGCGGTGCTGATGGTGTGGTGTCAACGAAGTGTTGGGTGGGTCCGAAAACATCCTCGCGTTGGGGCGCCCTTTGGCTAGAAGGGGCCCCGCATGCGCTCCGGGAAGGGTCGGCCGGGGCGCCAACGAGGGGAGAAACATCGATGCGTGGAAGCAATAAGTGGACGGGCCTGGCGCTGGTGGCGGGCCTCGCGGTGTCGGCGCAGGCGGTGGCGGCCGAGGAGCCGAACCTGAACGCGAACCCGGGCCGGTCGTCGTCGTTCGGCCAGGCGGGCCAGATGGTCATCAGCCAGGAGCTCAACGGCTTCATTGGCTACAACACGGCCTCGGAAATCTTCACCGTCCGGCTGGAGCCGTCCGCGGACTACTTCCTCCAGCAGAACCTGTCGGTGGGCGCGTCCGCGCTGGTGGCCTTCGGCTTCGGTGACTACACCGTCGTGGGCCTGGGCGTGCTGGGCCGCGTGGGCTACCACCTGCCGCTCGCCGAGCGCGTGTCGCTCTGGCCCAAGGTGGGCTTCGGCATCCAGTTCGGCCACGTCCCGGACAACAGCGACGTGTCCTTCGTGCTGGACTTCAACGCGCCTGTCCTGTTCCACCTCACGCCGAACTTCTTCATCGGCGCGGGTCCGCAGGTGCGCGCCCTCATCAGCAACAAGGGCTTCTCCGTGGGCGCCGAGCAGGGCAACTTCTCCGGCAATGACGTGACGCTGGGCATCACCACCACGGTCGGCGGCTACTTCTAGCCTCGGGCCTTCCCCGGCACTCTGGGCTTCGTGCCCGGGTGTCGGGGAATGCAGGACCCGTGACGTAGGACGCGGTGCGTTGACGTCACGGGTTGGATGTGTTGGGTTGGAGGTTGCCATGTCCGTGCTTCCGTTCGCATCCAGGCTGCCCGCGTTCGCCCCCCTGCATCCGCTGGGGAGGGGCCCGTTGGGCGAGTGGGTGTCCCTGGTGTGGCCGCTGGAGCAGGACGCGGTGGATGCGCGTCCGCTGGTGGTGAAGACGTTCCTCCTGGCGTCGGGGTTGGCGCCGGAGACGCGGCGCCCGCTAGAGGATGCGCTGACGCGTGCGGTGCCGCTGAGGCATCCGGGCATCGCGAGGCTCCACGGCTTCCAGGTGGACGTGCGCGACACGCTGACGGTGGTGTCGGACTACGTCCCGGGCTGTTCGCTGGCCACGGCGCGCCGGCGGGTGCTGGGGCGGTGCGGGCGGCCGTCGGAAGCGTTCGTGTGTCACGTGGGCGCGGAGGTGGCGGGAGCGCTGCATGCCGCGCATGACGCGCGCGTGGTGCACGGGGATGTGCATGCGCACCGCATCCGCGTGGGGCCTCGGGGCGAGGTGACGCTGACGGACTTCGGGTTGCGGCCCGCGCGTCCGCTGCTGCGCCGGTTCATGTCGCCGTCCCGGCCGGACGTGGTGGAGCTGCCCGTGCGCGAGGACGCGGTGGGCTCGTCGGTGGAGACGCGAGAGGATTTGCGCGCGCTGGGGCGGGTGTTGTTGGCGCTGGTCTCTGGGAACACGGTGGTTCCGGAGGACGCGGCCGGGGTGGACGCGGCGCTGGGTGGGGTGTCGCCCGCGCTGCGGGACGTGCTGCGCGGGGTGCTGCTGGATGCGCGCGGGGCGGACTCCGCCGCGGGGCTCCAGGCGGCGCTGCGCGACTGCATGGGGCACGGCGTGGAGTGCCACGGGCGGGACGCGGTGGTGCGCGAGCTGGCGGCGCTGCCGGGCTCGGGACCGCTATCTCCGGTGGACGTGTACGTGGGCGCGGCGTCGGTGATGACGGCCTCCGTGTCCGTGCGCGGGCGCACGCTGCCTTCCTGATGCGCGGGGCCTTGGGCTTCGCGTCGAGGCGCTGAGCGAAGGGGTGCGCGCAGGCGCTCGGGCTGCTCGCGCGTGGCTCCGTCGCGTATGCGCGGTGCTCACGCTGGCGTGATGTGCCGTGGCTTGCCGTGCACTGCTCGCGCGTGGCTCCTTCGTGGACGCCAATGCGTGCTGACCTCGCGCATCGGAGCCCGCCCGCGAGCACGTGGAACGTGCGCTCGCGTGCTGCACGGGTGGGCTGCATTCCTGTGGACTGGCGGACGTCGTGCGTCCTGGCCGTGTGAAACGCGACGGGACGCGAGCGGGAGGCTGGTGGTTGCCTTGAGGCCACGCCCACAGTCGCGCCCGCCTCCGGCGACCTGGCCCGCGGAGGCCTCCATGTTGAAGGGGGGGCCATGGCTCCGCTGTTCCGCCCGGGGACCGACTCGGTGCTGCGGGCGTTCATCGCCCTGGCACTGGGTGTGCCCGCGGTGTCGCTGGCGGGCCTGCTGCTCCTCGCGCGCAACCCGCTGGGGCGGGGCTCGTTCACGCCTCGCGAGCAGCCACTCCCGTTCGACCACCGCCACCACGTAGGCGACGAGGGCATCCCCTGTGGCTACTGCCATGAGGGCGCGTGGCGCTCGCCGGTGGCGGGAGTGCCGCCCACGCAGCGCTGCCTGGGGTGCCATGCGCAGGTGTGGAACGAGAGCGCCCGCCTGGAGCCGGTGCGCGCCAGCGGCTTCGACGGCACGGCGCTGCCGTGGAACCGGGTGCACGCGCTGCCGGACTACGTCTGGTTCAGCCATCAAATCCACGTGAACAAGGGCGTGGGCTGCGTCACCTGCCACGGCCGCGTGGACACCATGCCGGCGGTGCAGCAGGTGGCGCCGCTCACCATGGGCTGGTGTCTGGATTGTCACCGCGACCCGACGCCGTGGCTGCGCCCCGTGTCCGAGGTCGCGAACCTCACGTGGCGTCCTCCCGGAGACCCGAGGGAGACGGGCCGCGCGGTGCAGGCCGCGCTCGGTGTGTCCCCTCGCACGGATTGCAACACATGCCACTTCTGACCGACCCCGCACGGACGGATGAACGCGACACGCCCGGTGCTGACGGGACGGAGCCGGTGCGCGCGTGGAGGAGCCTGGAGGAGTGGCACGCGGGAGGGCCCGGCCACGAGGCCGTGTCGCGCGAGCATCCCCCGGGGGCAATGTCTCCACCCGAGGGCGTGGCCCGGCGCACCTTCCTGCAAGTCGCGGCGGCGTCGCTGGCGGCCGCGGGCTTCAGCGGGTGCTTCCGTCAGCCGCCGGAGAAGATCCTCCCGTATTCGACGCCGCCGGAGGGGCTGACTCCGGGTGTGCCGCTGCACTTCGCCACGGGGCTGGAGTGGAACGGGCGCACGGTGGGGCTGGTGGTGCAGAGCCACGAGGGGCGGCCCACGAAGGTGGAAGGCAACCCGCTGCACCCAGCCAGCCTGGGGGCGGCGGGAGTCTTCGAACAGGCGGCGCTGCTGGGGCTCTACGACGCCGCGAGAGCGAAGACCGCGCGACTGCAAGGCGTGGAGTCCGCGTGGAGCACCGTGAGGGATGCGCTGCGGAAGCAGGCCGAGCGCGACGACCAGGGCGCGGGGCTGCGCTTCCTGGTGGAGCCCACGAGCAGTCCGCTGGTGCAGGCGCTGTACGCGCGCATCCAGCAGCGCTTCCCGTCCGCGCGGATCATCCCCTGTGGCGCGGCCCTGGCGGACGGGCGTCGCGAGGGCACGCGGTTGGCGTACGGCAGGGTGCTGGACGTGGTGCACGACGTGGGGCACGCGGTGGTGGTGTCGGTGGACGACGACTTCCTCGCGACGACACAACCCGGGCACCTGCGCGCGGCGCGGGACTTCGTGAACGCACGCAAGCCGGAGGCGATGAACCGGCTGTGGGTGGCGGAGAGCACGCTGACCGTCACGGGCGGCTTCGCGGACGAACGGCTGCGGATGCGGTCGTCGCAGGGCGTCGCGTTGATGCTCGCGCTGGCGGAGGCGGTAGGGACGGGCCTGGGAGGGAATGCTCTGGCGAATCCCACGCGCGGAGTGACGCCTGCGTTGGCCTCGGGGCTCGCGAGCCTGCGTGTTCCACCGACCGCGCTCACGGATGCACAGCGCGCCTGGGTGCGCGGCGCGGCGAGAGACCTGCTCGCGCACCGGGGACAGGGCCGGGTGACGGTGGGCCCGCGCCAGCCGCCGCTGGTGCATGAGCTGGCGTTCGCGATGGACGAGGCGCTGGGCAACACGCCCCGGCTGCTCGAACCCGTGGCACTCCCGGACGGAGACCCGGAGGCGCTGACCTCGCTCACGGGGGAGATGTTCGATAAGCGGGTGGACACGCTGATCATCACGGCGTGGAACCCGGCCTGGACGGCGGTGGTGGACTCGGGCTTCACGCAATACCTGGAGCGCGTCCCCTTCCGGCTGTACCACGGCCTCCACGAGGACGAGACGGCGGCGCGCTGCCCCACCTTCGTCCCCGCGACGCATCCCTTCGAGTCCTGGCGCGACGGCCGCGCACCCGACGGCACCGCGTCCGTGCTGCAACCCCTCATCGCGCCCCTGTTCCCAGGAGCGGTCTCCGAGGTGGAGCTCCTGTCCGTCTTCGCGGGCCTGGAGTCGCAGAGCCCTTACGAACTGCTCAAGTCCCTGTGGCGTGAACGCTCGGGCTCACCGCCGGACTTCGAGGCGCGCTGGGAGACGTGGCTCGCGGACGGCGTCATCCCGGAGACCCAGGCACCGCCCGCTCGAGCCGTGCTGGAAGAGGCCGCGGTGATGAGGGACGCGCGGGAGGTCGCGGGGTTGGAGCCCTCCCGGCTCATCGGGGATGCGATGGACCCCCGAGCAGAGGCCCGCGCGAGCTACCTGTGGGAAGCACCCAAGGGATTGGAGCTGTCCCTGGTACTGGACTCGCGGCTGTACGACGGCCGCTTCGCGGGCAACGCGTGGCTCCAGGAGCTGCCTGATCCGGTGACGAAGCTCACCTGGGACAACGCGGCGTTGCTCTCCCCGGCCACCGCGCGGGCACTGTCGCTGGAGAAGGGAGACGTGGCGCGTATCGAGGTGCTGGGCCAGGCGCTGGAGGTGCCCGTGCTGGTGCTGCCCGGCCAGCCGGACGACACGGTGACACTGGCGCTGGGCCACGGCCGCGAGCGCGTCGGGCCCGTAGGCCAGGGCGTGGGCGTCAACGCGTACGCGCTGAGGTTCCGGAGCCTGCCATGGGGCGGCGGCACTCCGAACATCACCCGCACGGGCCGCCATCACGCGCTGGCGCTCACGCAGGAACACTGGAGCATGGAGGGCCGCCAATTGGCGCTCCAGCTCACGCAGGCATCCTTCCGCGCGAAGCCTCAAGCGCTCCACTCACTCCAGGAGGACGGCGAGCGGCTCTATCCGCCGGGACCCACGGCGCTCGCGAGCGGCGGCCACCAGTGGGCCATGGCCATCGACCTGCACCGGTGCACGGGGTGCAGCGCGTGCATGGTGGCCTGCCAGGCGGAGAACAACGTGCCGGTGGTGGGGCGCGAAGGTGTGCTCAAGAGCCGGGAGATGCACTGGCTGCGCATCGACCGGTACTTCCTGGGCGACCCTGACAACCCGGGCTTCATCACCCAGCCCGTGGCGTGCGTGCACTGCGAGGCCGCGCCCTGCGAATACGTGTGCCCGGTGAACGCCACCGTCCACTCGGACGAGGGCCTCAACCAGATGGTCTACAACCGCTGCATCGGCACGCGGTACTGCTCCAACAACTGTCCCTACAAGGTCCGCCGCTTCAACTACCTGGAGTACCAGCAGCGCGAGCCCCTCACGCGCCTGCGCCAGAACCCGGACGTGACGGTGCGCTCGCGCGGGGTGATGGAGAAGTGCACGTACTGCGTGCAGCGCATCGAACGGGCGCGGACCGTCGCGCGTGCGGCGCACCGGGACGTGCGTGAAGGCGAGGTCCGCACCGCGTGCCAGCAGGCCTGTCCCACGGAGGCCATCACCTTCGGGGACCTGCGCGCACCGGAGTCGCGCGTGCGTCGCGAGCACGAGGACCCGAGGCACTACAAGCTGCTCAACACGCTGGGCACCCGGCCGCGCACGGTGCACCTGGTGCGCCTGAAGAACCCGGCGCCGAAGGGAGGCGCATGAGCACGGCGGACCCGCAGGTGCCCGCGCCCGGGGATCCGCTCACCGAGCACCCCATCCTGGAGGGGCGCCACTCCGACCGCGCCTACAGCGAGTCGTTGCTGGCCTTCGTGCACCGCCCCGCGGGCCGGACCTGGTGGGCGCTGATGGGGCTGGGGCTGGCCGGGACCGCGGTGCTGGCGGTGGCGGTGGGCGTCACGCTCTTCGTGGGCGTGGGGACGTGGGGCAACAACATCCCGGTGGCGTGGGCGTTCGGCATCACGAACTTCGTGTGGTGGATTGGTATCGGCCACGCGGGGACGTTGATCAGCGCCATCCTGCTGCTGTTCCAGGAGAAGTGGCGAGGGTCCATCAACCGCTTCGCGGAGGCGATGACGCTCTTCGCGGTGACGTGCGCGGGGCTCTTCCCGTTGCTGCACCTGGGGCGGCCGTGGAAGTTCTACTGGCTGGTGCCTTATCCCAGCAGCCTGCGCGCATGGCCGCAGTTCCGTTCCCCGCTGACGTGGGACATCGCGGCGGTGGGCACGTACCTGACGGTGTCGCTGCTGTTCTGGTTCGTGGGGCTGATTCCAGACCTGGCCACGGCGCGCGACACGGCGAAGACGCCCCGAGCGCGCTTCTGGTACGGCCTGGCGAGCCTGGGGTGGAGGGGCTCGGCAAGGCACTGGCGGCAGTGGCGCACGGGCTACCTGCTGCTGGCGGGGCTGGCCACGCCGCTGGTGGTGAGCGTGCACACCATCGTGTCCTTCGACTTCGCGGTGGCGCAGCTGCCGGGCTGGCACACGACGGTGTTCCCGCCGTACTTCGTCGCGGGCGCGGTGTTCAGCGGCTTCGCGCTGGTGCTCACGCTGTTGATTCCGGCGCGCAAGGCGCTGGGCATCGAGCACGTGGTGACGCCGCTGCACCTGGACAACATGGCGAAGGTGTTGATGGCCACGGGGTGGATGGTGGCCTACGGCTACATCCAGGAGCACTTCTTCGCCTGGTTCAGCGGGAACCCGTTCGAGATGCACGCCACGGAGGCCGAGTTCTTCGGGCCGTACGCGCCGCTGTTCTGGATGCAGATCTTCTGCAACGTGTTGGTGCCGCAGCTGTTCTGGTTCTCCCGGCTGCGCACGAACGTGGGGGTGTTGTGGGTGGCGGCGCTGCTCATCAACGTGGGGATGTGGACGGAGCGCTTCCTCATCGTGGTGGCGTCGTTGAGCATGGATTTCCTGCCGTCGTCCTGGGCGGCGTACCGGCCCACGTGGGTGGACTGGAGCCTGCTGGGCGGCACGGTGGCGTTCTTCGGCACGGCGTTCCTGCTGTTCCTGAAGTTCGTGCCGGCCGTGTCGGTGAGCGAGATGAAGGAGCTCCAGCGCGAGGTGGACGCGTCGCTTCAATTCCGGCGTGAGCAGGGCACACGGCCAGGCGGTGCGCCATGAACCGCCACTGGGTGCTGGGAGAGTTCGCGTCCAGCGAAGCCCTGGTGGCCGCGCTGAAGGACCTGCGGGCGAGGGGCTTCGAGCAGCTGGACGCGCACACGCCGTTCCCGGTGGAGGAGACGTTCGAGGCGCTGGGGCTGAAGCGCTCGTGGTTGCCGTTGCTGACCTTGGGGGCGGGGTTGGGA
>NZ_RAWR01000022.1:0-67608 GCF_003986945.1 Corallococcus sp. AB018
CGCCAGAGCCTTCCGCCCCCCTGTCCTCCGTGCCCGAAGCCGTGACGCCGCGCTTCCGCTTCCTCCCCGCGGTGGGCACGTGGAAGTACCACCTGCTGCTCGCGTCGGTGGCCATCTTCTTCCTGGGCCCGCTGGGCGGTGTGGCCGCGTCGTACATGAACTTCAGCCTGGGCTTCTTCGTCGCCAGTCAGGTGCTGTCCGGCATCCTCGGCAGCGTCGTCACCTACGGCTACGGCGCGGAGGGCAAGCACGGCGCCAACTACATGCAGACGATGGCCGCGTCGGTGGCCTCGCTGTGCGCCATGTCCGTGCTGATCCAATCCATGGTGTGGCTGGGCATGCCCCAGCCGCCCGCGTGGCAGCTGATGCTCTTCGTGGGGTGCGTGGGCATGTTCGGCGTGGGCGTGGGCATGCTCTACACGCCGCTGCTCGTGGACCGGCTCCAGTTGGACTACCCGTCCGGCTACGCGGTGGCCAACATCCTGCGAGCGCTCACGGACAAGCGCCTGCTCAAGGCCTCCATCGCGAAGCTGGGCGGCGGCACCGGCCTGGGCATCCTGGCCGCGTGGCTCACGGAGAAGGTGGCCGCGGTCGCCGCGCTGAGCGTGAGCAGCTCCACGGTGGGCGCCGGCATGGTGGTGGGCAGCCGCATCACCGTGCCCGCCATGCTCATGGGAATCACCGGCTATGCCATCACGCCCTATCTGCGGAGCATCGGGTGGTTGGGGCCGAGTGATCCGTACCGGAAGATTGGCTTCCTCATCTCGCTGGCGATGATCTGCGGCGCGGCGCTGGTGGACCTGGCGCTGCTCGCGGTGCAGGCGGTGGACCGCATCCGGGGCCGCGCGCAGGCTCCCGCGGACACCGAGCCCGCGTGGAAGAAGGTCAACGTGCCCCGGCTCATCGCCTGGGTGGTGGGCTGGGGCGCGGCCGTCGTCGTGGTGGCCACGCAGGTGCTGCACCAGCCCGCGGGCTTCATCATCTTCGGGCTCGCGCTGTCGCTCCTGTTCGTGCTCATCAACGGCATCGCCTACGGCATCAGCGACAACAACCCCATCTCCAGCGCCTTCGTGATGTCGGTGCTGCTGATGTCGTTGCTCGGCCTGAAGGATCCGCTGGTGGGGCTGATGGCGTCCTCCATCCTGCTCATCTCCACGTCGGTGGGCTGCGACATGCAGCAGGACCGCTCCACCGGGTGGCGCCTTGGAACCAACCGCGTGGTGCAGTTCCGCTACCAGGTGCTGGGCATCTTCATGGGCGCGGTGCTGTGCGTGGTGCTGGCGCGCGTGTTCATGGGCGCGTACCCGGTGCTGTCCGTCAACCAGTTGGATCACCCGGACGTGAAGGTGGGCCAGTGGGGCTCCGCGATGACGTACAAGTTCGTGGGCGCCATCCGCGACCTGGGCACGCTGTCGGCGCACAAGGTGACGGCGCTGCTCGTGGGCCTGTCCATCGGCTTCACGCTGGAGGTCATCCGCAAGGTGGTCCGCCGCCACCCCGCCTACCTGCGCTACGTGCAGGGTTCGCGCACGGGGTTCGGCGTGGGCTGGGCGATGGACTCGCTGGTGCTGGCCAGCCCCTACGCGACCGCGTTCGGCGGCTTCATCGCGCTGCCGGCGACCATCTGGTTCGGCGCGGGCGGCATCCTCACGTCCCTCTTCAACACCGTGTCCAAGCGCTTCCGGCGCGAGCCCGCTCCGGGCGAGGCGGTGCTGCCGGAGGACATGAGCACCATGTCGCTGGTGGGCGGAGGCCTCATCGCGGGCGAGTCGCTCTTCTACCTCTTCGTGGGCCTCGCCGGCCTGCTGGCCCTCTTGGGCTGACGCACCCCGTCCCGGCGCACGACTTGACTTTCCGTGCGCTCGGGAGCACTTCTTGTCCCGTGAACCTCGTCATCAACACCACCGCGACCACGACCACCACCGCTTCGGCGGGCGTGGGTGCGGTGCGCGTGTCGGTGTCCTGACGAGCGCACGGTTTCCCGCCCCGCCGAGTTCCGGCCGGGGCGACCGTGCAACCTCACACGCCCCGTGTCCGGCCCCGGCTGCTTCATCCCGACCGACACACGGAGACGACAATGCTTGATGAACAAGACCACCGCGCGCTGGGCCAGCGTCTGGACCTCTTCCACATGCAGGAGGAGGCCCCGGGCATGGTGTTCTGGCACCCACGCGGACTGAGGTTGTACCGGCTGCTGGAGGAGCACGTCCGCCAGCGCATGCTCGAAGAGGGCTACCGCGAAGTCCGTACGCCGCAGCTGTGCTCCCAGCCACTCTGGGAGCAGAGCGGCCACTGGGAGAACTTCCGCCAGAACATGTTCTGCATGGTGGAAGGCGACCGGCAGCTGGCGTTGAAGCCGGTGAGCTGCCCGGGCCACATCCAGATCGTCCAGCGCATGGCGCCCAGCCACCGCGACCTGCCCCTGCGACTGGGGGAGTTCGGGCTGGTGCACCGCAGCGAGCCCAGCGGCGCGCTGCATGGGCTGTTCCGCCTGCGCCAGTTCACGCAGGACGACGGCCACATCTTCTGCGCGGCGGAGCAGGTGGAGGCGGAAGTGGTCCGCTTCGTGCGCTCGCTCAAGGCGTTCTACGCGGGCTTCGGCTTCGACGACGTGCAGGTGGCCTTCTCCAGCCGTCCGGCGATGCGTGCCGGCGGTGACGCGCTGTGGGACCAGGCGGAGGCGTGGCTCCAGTCCGCGGCGAAGCAGGCGGGCCTCCAGTACGAGGACCAGCCCGGCGAGGGCGCCTTCTACGGGCCCAAGCTGGAGTTCGTGCTGAAGGACCGGCTGGGCCGTGCGTGGCAGTGCGGCACGATCCAACTGGACCTGGTGCTGCCGGAGCGCTTCGACCTGCACTACGTCGGCGCGTCCGGAGAGCGCCTGCGTCCGGTGATGCTTCACCGCGCGCTGTTCGGCAGCCTGGAGCGCTTCATCGGCGTGCTGCTGGAGCACCACGGGGGCGCGCTACCGGCGTGGCTCGCGCCCGAGCAGGTGGTGGTGGCCTCCGTGGGAGCGGGGGCCGCCGCGTACGCGGAGGGACTGGCTGCGCGGCTGCGGCAGGCCGGCTGCCGCGCGCGGGCGGACGTGCGGGACGAGTCGCTGTCGAAGAAGGTCCTGGGCTCGCACGAGGACGGCGTGCCGTTCCTCGCGGTGGTGGGTGGCCGCGAGGTGGAGTCGAAGGGTGTCCGCTTGCGCCAGCGCGACGGTTCCCAGCGCGACCTGCCCTGGGATGACGCCGTGGCGTGGCTGTCCTCCGCGTGCCAACCGGCCGTGGTGGGCTGAGCGTCAGGACATGAAACACCGGCCCGGTGCTCCCTTCCAGCTTGCGAAGGGGGCGCCGGGCCTTCTTGTGGTCAGGAGTAGAGGCTCAAGTATTCCAGCGGCTCGCCGGGCCGCAGCAGCGTGAGAGACTCGGAGGCGACGTCATCCAGGCGGAGGAGCCCCACCGCGTGGTGGTCCGCGTCCACGACCACCAGCCGGTTCAGGTGATGCTCCTCCATCAGCCGCTCGCCGGCCTCCAGCGGCTCGTCCTCCGAGCAGGTAACGAGCGGCGCCGTCATCGCCTCCCGCACAGTGGTGACGTCGGGGTCGTGCCCGTGGACGGTGGAGCACAAGGAGAGCTCCGAGTCAGTGAGCAGGCCCACCACCTGGCCGTGCTCCGTGACGGGCAGCGCGCCCAGGCTGGCGCTGTCCAACCGCTCGGCGGCGGAGCGCAGGCATTCATTCGCGTCGATGGTCTTCACGTCTCTGTGCATCAGCTCTGAAATCCGCATCAGCAGGCCTCCTCGTGGCGCGCACCGCGTCCGGGAGGAGTACAACCGAAGCACGGTGCTCCAAGCCCTGGTCCGCAGGGCCTGCCGTGCCGTGAGGTAGAGAACAAGGCGGCCGGCCGCCCTGCTGCCTGCCTGGTATAGGGTGCGACGCAAAGGCCCACGGTGCATCCAAGGCCGTGCTCCGGGCTCCAGGCCCGAAACGTGGAGGAGGACCCATGGCGGACAAGCTCAATCTTTCCAACGAAGAATGGCGCAAGCGCCTCACCCCCGAGGAATTCCAGGTGCTGCGGCAGCACGGCACCGAGTACCCGGGGAGCGGCTGTTTCCTCGGCACCAAGACGCCGGGTACCTACGTGTGCGCGGGCTGCAACAACCCGCTGTTCAAGGCCGGGACAAAGTTCGAGTCCGGCACGGGCTGGCCGTCCTTCACCCAGACGCTGTCGGAGGACTCCGTCACGGAGATCCGCGACGTGTCGCACGGAATGATTCGCACCGAGGTCCGCTGCGCGCGCTGCGACGGCCACCTGGGTCACGTGTTCCCGGACGGCCCGCCGCCCACGGGGCTGCGCTACTGCATGAACTCCGTGGCGATGAAGCACGTCCCCGAAGGAAGCCCCATCGAGCTGGTCCGGGCCTGATCAGGTCGCCAGAAGTTCGTCGGTACCTCCGCATGCCATCTCAGGGGATGGCATGCGCGAACTTCAGGAGACAGCGGACGCGATGGGCTGTCGTCGCTCACGAAGCATCTGGTCCCAGTGAACGAACCATGGAGCCCCAGAGGCGAGCAGCCCACCGGCCCCAATGAGCCCTGGAGTCCATGAAGCGGCTCGCCCACCTTGCGAACCGCCACGCGGATGAGTCCGAAGAAGCCGGTGGGTGGAGCCTCGGATTGCTGGGGGCCCCTTCCTGAGACACGGCGACAAAACCTGTTCGACAGTCGGGCAGGCTTCCCAAGACCGCGTCCATCACATTCCTACTGACGCACTCTCCACCCTGACCACAGGGCACGAACGTTGGGGCGGCTGGAGGCAACAGTGCCCCACTGTCCGACTCCAAGGGGAAGGACTCGCCATCGGGGCGAGGTACAACCCCAAGAGCCTCGGCGGTTGGAGCGACACAGCAACCGGGGTCACGCGCATCCACGAGGAGGCACACCTCAAGTGCATTGTCCTGCTCAACGGATGACGTCAGGCGGCCAGGTCCGCCCTCTTCAAAGCAGGGACATGCCTCCGGCGCATCGTCCTGCTCGGAGCCGGACGTAAAGCAACCGACGTCCCCCTCCGCGATGCCGGGTTGTGCCCGCAGCATCTCGTCCTGCGCGATGGCTGGCCCAGGGCGACCGACGTCACCCTCCTCGATGCTGAGGTGTGTCCCCAAAGCGTCGTTCTGATGAGTGACTGGTGCACCCTCGTGGGCGCATGGGGCCTCGGGGGACGCAGGTTCCTGGGGCGCGGGGGCGAATGCGTTCAGCACGCGCTCATCGCGCGCCTTCAGCAGCGCTGGCAGCTCATGCTGAAGTGCCTGCACGTCGCGCTCGTTCAGAATCGCCATCGCGCGGAAGGCCCACTCGCGCAGCGCCTCTCCGCCCATGAGCGGCAGCAGTTGGGCGGCTCCTCCCAGGAATGCCCGCTGCAGAGACTGAACAAGGAGCACGTGCCCCGGACGCGCCGCCACCCGCGCCGCATGCCGCAGCAACTCGAACTCCGCCTGCGCGCAGGTTTCCCCCGACTCCCAGCGCGCCGCGTCCTGGAGCTGGTAGCACGTGCTCCCCAGCCGGTCCAGGTCGAGGTCCGAGGCCCTCGCGCAGCAGTCGGCCAGCAGCTCCACCAGCACCTGCCGCTTGAGGCTGAAGTAGCCCTCCAGAAGCCACCGGGCATCCGGGTTGCTCGCGTCATGCAGCGCCAGGCCCAGGTTCTCCAGCGTCAGCGACTCATCCAACGGCACCGCGCGCGTCTTGCGTCCGGGGCGCTGAACCACCAGGCCTCGCGCCGCCAGCCGCCGCAGCGCCTCGCGGATGGTGCCCCGACACACCTCATAGCGGCGCGCCAGCTTCGCTTCGGAGCCGAATTGTCCGCTCGGGTGCAGCCGCCCCAGCGCGATATCGCGCTCGATTTGCGCCTCCACATAGGCCACGAGTCCTCGCCGTTCCATCCCCATCCCCTTCCTCGTCCCAGCATCGCCATCCAACCACAGGGGTCTGACATGGACGTGCGGGCCCACCCTTCTCATTGCCAGCCAGGGGGCACCCTCCGGGCCCGGTCGGAGAAAAACCTGTCCGACTGTCGGACAGGTTTTGAGGCAACCGGTCCCGGGCGGGGCATCTGTCCGTGCCCTACCTTGGTGTTCGCTCACGCATATCGTCGCGCCCCTGTCGGTTCGGCGTGGCCTCAAGCCCATGCGGCGAGATCCGTCCGACTGTCGGACAAGCAAACCGTCCTCGTCACCTGCCGGGTCGGCTCGACCTGGGGACTCGTGCGGCGGAAACCGGTCCGACAGTCGGACAGGTTTTGAGGGAACCGGCCCCGGGCAGAGGCTTCAGTCGGTGCGTCAACCTTGGCGTCCGCGAACTCATGACATCGCGGCCCATCGCGGCGCTCCGGTGGGATCGAGAGCTCACGGAAAACTTCGGGTCGCGGGACTCTTTGACGAACTCATGGCGGCCTGGCTGGTGCCTCGATGCAGGACGCGCCTCCCCTCCCTCTGCGAGGATGGGAGACCATGCGACGACCTCCGGCTGGACTCCGGGTGCTGCTGACCGCGCTCTTGCTGGGCGGTGTTTCCCAGGGGGCTCCCCCTCCGAAAGCAACGTCTCCCACGCAGCCCCTGGTGACGTGGCTCTATCAGGACCGATTGGCCCCGCCCTGGGAGGACCTGACGTGGGCCGGGGCGCACGCGATGAGCGCCACCGTGGCAGGGGCCTCGGGCAGCCACGCCATCACCGTGACGATGGGGCCATGGGAGGCGCTGTACTTCGGCCATCCGGGCTTCGATGTGTCACCGGATGACACGCTGGTGCTGAAGGTAAACGGCGGGAAGGATGGCGCGAACGCGGCGGTGCGCGCGCGCGTCGTCATCGGCTCCGAGCAACCCGTGGGCGTGCCGCTGGGCCCCACTTGCGAGGGCGGCGCCATCCCGGCCCGGAAGTGGACGACCTGCCGCGTGCCCCTGGCGAAGCTGCTGCCTGAAGGCCGCACGCGCATCACGGGCCTGTGGCTCCAGGAGGACAGCGGCAAGACGCTGCCGCCCCTCTCCTTCGACGACATCCGCATCGAGCAGGGCCTCCGGCCAGTGACCCTCACGCTCGAGACGCCTGCGGTCTTCCTGGCTCCGGGCGCCACGCACGCCTTCCGTGCCACCGTGACAAACAGCCCGGACACGGAGGTGGCATGGAGCGTGGAGCCTGGAAACGAACGGGGCTCCATCAGCGCCGCTGGCGTCTACACCGCGCCTCGCAAGCCGGGCACGTACCGGGTGATGGTCCGGAGCAAGGCGGACCCGAGCCAGGTCGCCCAGGCCAGCGTGGTGGTGAGTGCATCCCCAGCCGTGAAGGGTCCGCCGGGCCAGGGTGGCAAGTGGGTGTCGGGCTACTACACGGGCTGGAACGCGGACGACTATCCGCCGGAGAAGGTGGACTTCAGCGCGCTCACGCACATCCTCGTGGGCCGCGTCACTCCGAAGGCGGACGGAACACTGAGCACGAAGTTCGACAACGACCGGGGGCCGGAGATCGCCCGCACGCTGTCGAAGCGCGCGCATGCGGCGGGCCGCAAGGCGCTCATCATGGTGGGCGGATCCGGTGAGCACGACGGCTGGGTGGGCGCCGCGTCCGACGCGAACCGCGCAAAGTTCGTCCGCTCGCTGCTGAAGGCGATGGACGACTTCGGCTACGACGGGCTGGACCTGGACTGGGAGCCCGTGGAGAAGGAGGACCGGCCGAAGCTGCTGGCCCTGGTGAAGGCCCTGCGCGAGGCGCGGCCGAAGATGCTTCTCACCTTCCCCCTCCACTGGATCAACACCAACTTCCCCACTGACGCAGACCCCTGGTTCGCGGAGCTGGCGACGTACTTCGACCAGATGAACCTGATGTCCTACGAGATGATTGGCGCGTGGGACGGCTGGATGTCCTGGCACACGTCCGCGCTGAAGGGCGAACAGGGCCTGCACCCAACGTCCATCGCGTCCAGTCTGGACCTGTGGGTGAAGGCCGGCATCCCCAAGGCGAAGCTGGGCATCGGCATCCCCTTCTATGGCCTCGCGTGGCGCCACATCACCGGGCCCTACCAGCCCTTCACGAACTGGTCCGACTACGTGGGCGGGGACAACTCGTTCACCTACAAGAAGATCCTCCGCTTTTCGAAGCAGGGGAAGTACCAGTGGGACGAGAAGGCCCAGGCCAGTTACGTGACGTTCGCCCCGGACAAGCTCGTGGAGGACGGCACGGTGACGTGGATCTCCTACGACAGCCCGCAAGCCATCGCAGCCAAGGGCGCCTTCGTGAGGCAGGAGGGCTACGGCGGCACCATCATCTGGACGCTCAACCAGGGCTGCACGGACGCGGAGACCGGCGCCAACCCGCTGCTGGACGCGGTGAAGGCGGCCTTCCTCCCGTAGCGGCGAGGAAGGCCCCGTCCCGCGGACGCGTCAGCCCAGGGTGACGCGGGCGTTGCGGAACATGCGCATCCAGGGGCCGTCCTCGCCCCACTCCGCCGGGTGCCAGGAGTGCTGCACGGTGCGGTGCACCCGCTCCGGGTGCGGCATGGTGATGGTGAAGCGCCCGTCCTTCGTGGTGACGCCCGCGATGCCGTGCGGCGAGCCGTTGGGGTTGGCCGGGTACTTCGCCGCCACCTGGCCCCGGTTGTCCACCCAGCGCGTCGTCACCAGGTTGGAGGCGTTGAAGCGCGCGGCGGCCTCCGCGTTGGCGAACTCCGCCCGCCCCTCACCGTGCGACACGACGATGAGCATCCGGCTGCCCTCCATGCCCTTGTAGAAGAGCGACGGCGACGGCGCGATTTCAACAGTGCCCAGGCGGGCCTCGAACTGCTCGGACGCGTTGCGCACGAAGCGTGGCCAGCCTTCCGCGCCGGGGATGAGTTCTCTCAGCTGCGCGAACATCTGGCAGCCGTTGCACGCGCCCAGACCGAAGCTGTCCGGCCGCGCGAAGAACTCCGAGAAGGCGTCGCGCGTGCGCGGGTTGAAGAGGATGGATTTGGCCCACCCGCCGCCCGCGCCCAGCACGTCGCCGTAGCTGAAGCCGCCGCACGCCATCACGCCGTGGAAGTCCTTCAGCGACACGCGGCCCGACAGCAGGTCGCTCATGTGCACGTCCACCGCGGCGAAGCCCGCCCGGGTGAACGCCGCCGCCATCTCCTGCTGGCTGTTGACGCCCTGCTCTCGCAGCACCGCCACGCGCGGCCGGGCCCCCTTGGCGATGTACGCCGCCGCCACGTCCACGACCGGGTCGAACGTGAGCACCGGCGACAGGCCCGGATCCTGCGCGTCGCACTTCGCGGCGTATTCCTCCTCCGCGCAGGTGGGGTTGTCGCGCAGCTTCTGGATTTCGTAGCTCACGCGGGACCAGGTGCGCTTGAGAGCCACCGTCTCCTCCGCGAGCAACTCCCCGCCGCCGTGCCGCACGCGCACCACCTGCTGGGACGTGGGGCGCCCCAGCTCATGGACGTGCGCGCCCAGGCCGTGGCGGGTGAAGGCATCACGCACGCGCGCCACGTCGGACGCGCGCACCTGCACCACCGCGCCCAGTTCCTCGTTGAAGAGGGCCGCCACCGCGTCGCCACCCAGCGGGGCCAGGTCCACGTCCAGGCCGCAGTGGCCCGCGAAGGCCATCTCCGCGAGCGTGGCCCAGAGACCGCCGTCGGAACGGTCGTGGTACGCGAGCAGCACGCCCGCCGCATGGAGCTCCTGCACCGCGGAGAAGAAGCCCTTCAGGGCCGCCGCGTCATCCACGTCCGGGCACTCCGGGCCCACCTGCTGGTGCACCTGCGCCAGTACGGACGCGCCCAGCCGCTGCCGGCCCTTCGCCACGTCCAGCAGCAACAGGCGAGTGTCCCCTGCCACGTCCACCGGCTGCGGCGTCAGCGTGACGCGCGCGTCCAGCACCGGAGCGAACGCGGTGATGATGAGCGACAAGGGCGCCGTCACCGCCTTCTTCTGGCCGTCCTCCTGCCACTGCGTGCGCATGGACATGGAGTCCTTGCCCACCGGGATGGCGATGCCCAGCGCGGGGCACAGCTCCATGCCCACCGCGTGCACGGCGGCGTAGAGGTTCGCGTCCTCGCCGGGGCTGCCCGCCGCCGCCATCCAGTTCGCGGAGAGCTTCACGTCCGACAGCTTCCCGATGCGCGCCGCCGCCAGGTTGGTGAGCGCCTCGCCCACCGCCATGCGCGCGGAGGCCGCCGCGTCCACCAGCGCCACCGGCGTGCGCTCGCCGAGCGCCATCGCCTCGCCCGTGTTGGACATCAGCGACGACAGCGTCACCGCACAGTCCGCCACCGGCACCTGCCACGGCCCCACCATCTGGTCACGCGCGGTGTGTCCGCCCACGGAGCGGTCGCCAATGGTGATGAGGAACGACTTGTCCGCCACCGTCGGGTGCGACAGCACCGCGTGCGCCGCGGCTTTCAAATCGGACGGGATGCTCAGCGGAGCGTGCCTCAGGGGGCGCGACGCGAACTCGCGGTGCATGCGCGGCGCCTTGCCGAAGAGGACGTCCATGGGCAGCGCGATGGGCGTGTCCCCCAGCTCGCGGTCCGTGAGCGTGAGCACCTGCTCCGCCGTGGCTTCGCCCAGCACGGCGAAGGGGGCGCGCTCGCGCTCGCACAGCGCGGCGAAGCGCGCCAGGTCCTCTGGCGCAACGCCCAGCACGTAGCGCTCCTGCGCCTCGTTGCACCAGATTTCCACCGGGGACATGCCCGGCTCGTCGTTGGGCACTTCCCGCAGCTCCAGCCGGCCGCCCAGGTCGTTGTCGTGCGCCAGCTCCGGCAGCGCGTTGGACAGGCCGCCCGCGCCCACGTCGTGGATGGAGCGCAGGGGGTTCTGGTCGCCCAGCATCCAGCACTGGTCGATGACCTCCTGGCAGCGGCGCTCCATCTCCGCGTTGTCCCGCTGCACGGAGGCGAAATCGAGGTCCGCCGCGCTCGCGCCCTGCGCCATGGAGGACGCCGCACCGCCGCCCAGACCGATGAGCATCGCCGGGCCGCCCAGCACGATGAGCTTGTCGCCCGCGCGCAGCAGGGCCTTCTTCACGTGGCCCGCGCGGATGTTGCCCAGGCCGCCCGCCAGCATGATGGGCTTGTGGTAGCCGCGCACCTCCACTCCCTCCGGCGTGGGCACGTGCTGCTCGAAGCTGCGGAAGTAGCCGGTGAGGTTGGGCCGGCCGAACTCGTTGTTGAACGCGGCGCCGCCCAGCGGGCCGTCCACCATGATGTCCAGCGCGGACACGATGCGGTCCGGCTTGCCGTAGGCCAGCTCCCACGGCCGCGCGTAGTCCGGCAGGCGCAGGTGGCTGACGGAGAAGCCGGTGAGCCCCGCCTTGGGCTTCGCGCCGCGCCCGGTGGCGCCCTCGTCGCGGATTTCACCGCCCGCGCCCGTGGCCGCGCCCGGGTACGGCGAGATGGCGGTGGGATGGTTGTGCGTCTCCACCTTCATCATGATGTGGGCCGGCTCGCGCACGGTGCCCCACTCGCGCGCTTCGCCCTGGGGGAAGAAGCGCTCCACCTCGAAGCCCTCGATGACGGCGGCGTTGTCCTTGTACGCGGACAGCACGCCGCCCGGGCTCTGGGCGTAGGTGTTCTTGATGGCCTGGAACAGCGAACGCTCGCGCGGCTCGCCATCCACCGTCCACGACGCGTTGAAGATTTTGTGGCGGCAGTGCTCGCTGTTCGCCTGCGCGAACATCATCAACTCCACGTCGGTGGGGTTGCGCTGGAGCTCCGTGAAGCGCGCCACCAGGTAGTCGATTTCGTCCTCCGCCAGCGCCAGGCCCAGCTCGCCGTTGGCCTTCGCCAGCGCCGCGCGGCCTCCGCCCAGCACGTCCACGCGCGTGAGCGGCCGGGGCGAGTCCGTGCGGAACAGCACCTCCGCGTCCTCCAGCCGGGGCAGCACCGCCTGCGTCATCCGGTCGTGCAGCACCGCCTGCACGCCCTCCGCCTCGTTCGCGTCCAGCTCCCGGCCACCGGGGCCGGTGAGGAAGAACGCGATGCCGCGCTCCATGCGGCGCACCTGCGTGAGGCCACAGTGGTGCGCGATGTCCGTAGCCTTGGAGGCCCAGGGAGACACCGTGCCCGGACGCGGCACCACCAGGAGCAGCGTGCCCATGCGCTCGCGCTTCGCCGTGTGGGGGCCGTACTCCAGCAGGCGCCCCAGCCGCTCCGCCTCGTCCTGCGTCAGCGCCGCCGACGTGTCCGCGAAGTGCACGAACTCCGAGTAGAGGGTGGCCACCGACGGCACCCGCTCCCGGCAACGGACGAGCAGCTTGGCGAGCCTGAATTCGGAGAGGGCCGGAGCCCCGCGCAGCGTGAGCATGAAGGTCCTTGCGAACGGGTGACGGGAGGTAACAGCGGGGCCGTCCTTATCACCGCGCCTCGCGTCACAACGTCCGGAGTTCGTGCCAGGACGCCCGCACAGCACCCAGGTGGGTGAACCACCGCCGACGTGGGCGCCCCTCCGTCTTGGGACTCCTTTCCAACACTCCCAGTCTTCATGGAATTCACCTGACAGTCGGTGCTCCATGCTTTGTTCGCGAGGCTTCACAGACTCGTTTCGTCACACTGGGGGCATGTCATGACGCGAAAGAACCGCTGGCTCCTCGCCGGCCTGACGTTCACGCTGTCCGCATGTAGTTCGGGAGGTCCTGACGCCGAGGCGCCTGCCGCTCCTTCTGAAACCCGCCTGGGAGACCTGAAGTCGGCGCTGGGAGCGCTGCCCAGCGCGGAGGTGCGGGGGGTGCATGCGGACGGCGTGCCCCAGTTCATCCAGGGCGCGCTGGGCACGACGGGACGGCCCCTCTCCGGCGCCAGCGCCTGGCAGGCACACGCGCTCCTGGAGCCCACCCTGCTGCGCGTGCTGCCCGCCTTCCGGCTGACGGCGAAGGACGTGGTGCCCAAGCGCATCCACACGGACGAGCTGGGCAATACGCACCTGCGCTACGCGCAGACCAAGGGCGGGCTCCCGGTGGAGAATGAAGAGCTCATCGTCCACGTGGATGCACGGGGCCAGGTGTACGCGGTGAACGGCACCGCGCGTGACGGCGAGCCCCTGCCAGCCCCTGCTCGCATCGCGCCGGAGACCGCGAGCGCGGCGGCGCTGGCGGCGTCCCCAGCGGGCAGCAGCGCGGGAGCGCCTCGCGAGGTCTTCATCCGGCCGACCCCGGAGGCGTCCCTGGTCCGCGCCTTCGAGGTGGTGGTGTCCGGACAGGACGCGGACGGCATGTCCCTGCGCGACCGCGTCTACGTGAGCGCGGCGGACGGCCAGGAGGTGCTGCGCGCGCCGGAGATCCACGCCGCGCGCAACCGCACGGTGTGCTCGGTGGGCGGCACCAACAACGGCACGTGCAGGATTGAAGGACAGGTGGCCACCGGCGACACGGCCATCGACACGACGTACGAAAACCTGGGCCTCTTCTACGACTGCTTCCAGGCGAACTTCGGCCGTGACTCGTACAACGGCATGGGCGCCCCGCTGCTGGCGCAGGTGCACTACGGCACCAGCTACGTGAACGCGTACTTCGACGGCACGAAGCTGGTCTGCGGTGATGGCAGCCTGCCCCAGTTCGGGCAGCCGTGCGAGGACCCGGACATCGTCGTGCACGAGTTCATGCACGGCGTCACCGAGACCACGTCCGACCTCATCTACAGCGGCGAGTCCGGCGCGCTCAGCGAGTCGCTGTCGGACATCTACGCCGCCACCTGCGGCAGCTGGGCCTCGGGCACCTGGAGCACCGCGACGTCCGTGTGGCACATCGCGGAGACGGCCTGGACTCCCGGCACGTCCGGGGATGCCCTGCGCTACATGAACGACCCCGCGGCCGATGGCTCCTCCGTGGACTACGCCCCGGACCTGAACGGTGGCACGGACGTGCACTACGGCTCCGGCGTGGCCAACCTGGCGTTCAAGCTGATGGCCACCGGCGGCATGCACCCGCGAGGCAAGACGCTGGTGAACGTGCCAGCCATTGGCGTGGAGGCCGCGGCCCACATCTTCTGGTACGCCAACATGAACCTTTTCACCCGCACCACCAACCTCTACTCGGCCAGGTTGGCGACGCGGGTGGCGGCGCAGAGCCTGGGCTACAACACCGCCGTCCAGGACGCGGTGGATGCCGCGTGGAGCGCGGTGGGCGTGGGCGTCACGACGACGCCCTCCTGCATTCCGCTGCCCAACAACACCACGGTGTCCCTCATCTCCGGCAACGCCTCGTCGCAGAAGTACTACTGCTTCGACGTGCCGGCGAACACGCCCTCCACGGTGAGCATCTCCGGCGGCACCGGGGACGTGGACCTCTACACGCGCTTCGACTTCGCGCCCACGACCCAGATTTACGATTGCCGTCCCTACCTGACGGGCAACAACGAGACGTGCAACCTGGCGGCGCGGCCCATCGCCGGCCGGCAGTACCTCCTGCTCCGGGGCTTCACCGCCTACAGCGGCGTGAGCCTCTCCGTGGCCTGGTGACGCACCGGGCGCTTCCCCCCTCACCGCGTACCCGCGGTGAGGGGGGGCGCCAGGGGGCTGGCCTCCTCCCGGGCCCTGGGCGAAGAATGCGCGCCCGGGGCCTGTTCAGGTCCCGGCAAGGACAGAAGGGCCATGAGGGACGAGCGCGTCATCTTCAGCAGCAGCGTGGACAGCCTGTACCGCAAGGTGCTGGCCCCCTCCCTGACGCCCGAGCTGGTGGACCGGCTGCGCGCGCGGGGGTTGAACCTGCACGCCCCGCTGCTCGCCGCGTACCCCCTGGCCGTCTGGGTGGACTGCCTGGAGGACACGGCCCGCACGCTCCACCCCGACCAGCCGGTGGAGCAGGGCCGGCGCCTGATGGGCCGGCGGATGGTGGAGGGCTACGCGCAGACGCTGGTGGGCGGCGCGGTCCTCACGCTGGCCCGCGTGGTGGGACCCATGCGCTCGCTGGAGCGCATGCAGCACAACTTCCGCAGCGGCAACAACTACACGGAGACGCGCCTCACCGTGCTGGGCCCCGCCCAGGCGGACCTCTGGTTCAACGAACCGGAGGCCCTGGAGGGCTTCGTGGACGGCGTGCTGGAAGAAGGGATGTTGCGCGTGGGAGTCCAGGGCTTCACCCTGCACCGCACCCGCCACTCGCCCGATTCCGCCACCTATCACCTGGAGTGGGCCGACCGGTCCTCCTGACACCCTGCCTTCATGTCTTCCATCCTCTCGACGCTGCCCGCCCTCTACCAGGACCTCCTGCCGGCCTTCTTCCGCAAGGACGCGCCCACGGAAGAGAAGGCCACCTGCTCCAACTGCGCCATGAGCCGCGCCTCCGCGCAGGCCACGGTGGAGTCCGTGGACGGGGCGGAGCACCTGTTCCGGCCGGACACCAAGTGCTGCACGTATCAGCCGCGGCTGCCCAACTACCTCGTGGGCGCGCTGCTGTCGGATGACTCGCCGCAGATGGCGGAGGGGCGCCGGCGCATCGAGGCGAAAATCGACAGCCGCATCGGCGTGAGCCCGCAGTGGGTGAAGCCGCCCGCGAAGTTCAACCACCTGTACAAGAACGCGCACCAGTTCTTCGGCCGCGCGTCGTCGCTGCGCTGCCCGTACTACGCGCTGGAGTCCGGCGGCTGCACCATCTGGGCGTACCGCGAGTCCGTCTGCTCCACGTTCTTCTGCAAGTACGTGGCGGGCCGGGACGGCCAGCGCTTCTGGATGTCGCTCAAGACGTACCTGACGCTGGCGGAGTTCCAGCTGTCACGCCACGCGCTGCTCCAGCTGATGCCGGAGTTCTTCCTGGACGGCCGCGACAAGGCGGAGGTGGCCACCGGCCCGCTGTCCGTGGAGGACCTGGACGACGCGGCGCCCCCGGCGAAGGTGTACGCCGCGCTCTGGAAGGGGTACGCCGGGATGGAGAAGGACTTCTACCGCGCCTGCTACGACGCCGTGCGCGCCGTGTCCCGGGACGGGCTGGAGCGGATGCTGGGCCTGGACGGAACCATCGAACAGAAGGTGCTGGAGAAGCTGTACACCCAGGCCTCCGCGCCCACGCTGCCGCGCGTGCTGCGCTTCAACCCGGACGCGACGGTGAAGTGGCTGCCGGACGGGAGCGTCGCGCTGGGCTTCTACAGCGAATACGACGCGGTGGCGCTGCCGGGTGAGGCCTACTCGCTGCTGGTGGAGTTCACCGGCCAGAAGCCCGTGGAGGCCGTCCGCCAGCACCTGCGCGACCACAAGCAGGCGGACCTGGATCCAGACATCCTCCTGGAGCTGCACCGGCACCGCATCCTCATCGAGCCTTGAGAGGGCCGCGCTTCAGGGCTGGCCCGCGAAGGCGCCCACGTCGTGAAGCCAGCGAGCGACCTTCTGGGTGCGCTCCCACGCGGGCTCCGCGGCGACCAGGTGCTCCGCCAGCCACGCGCTGAAGGCCGGGTCTCCCGCGCGCAGCCACGCGGCGGACTCGGCCAACTCATGGGCGGCGGCCTCCCAGGCGCGGCGCACGGCGCTGGCCACGGCCATCAGCTCCGCGATGCAGCGGGTGAACACCTCCATGCCCACGGTGACTTCGTTGGCGCTGTCGCCGCAGGACAGGGCCAGCGCGCGCAGGTGGCCCAGGTCCTTGAGCAGCCCCTGCTCCAGCGCGGCGGCGGTGCCCAGCCGGGCCTGGGCGGCGCGCTGGAGCAACTCCACGTCCTCGCAGAGCTGGCGCCAGGCCGCGTCGTCCCCCGCGGGGAAGCCACCCCGGCGGCGCAGGCGCACGCCCACGGCCTGCCACAGGTTGCAGAAGACGAGCACCTCCTCGACGCTGCGGCGCACGTGGGGCGGGATGTGGTCCAGGAAGTCCACCACGGACGCGCGGGCCTCGCGGATGAACGCGTCGCCCCGGGGCGTGGCCTCCACCACGCCGCGCGCGAGTTGGAGCACGCGCCAGGCCCACTGCAGGGCGCGCTCGGAGGTGGTGAAGAGCACCTCGATGCCGGTGCCCAGGGCGCCCGCGGCGTAGCTGGTGTCGGCGGTCGTCGGAGAGGGGACGGAGGGCGTCCCCTCGACTTCGGCGCGCACGTCGGGCGAGCGGGAAGCCGGTGTCCCCGCGTCCTCGCTGTCGGTGACGGTCCCGGGCCCGTGCGGCCCCGGCACCGTGTGCTCGCGCGCCATGTGCTTCTTCGCCCTCGTTCGCCGGTGGAAGTCCCCTCCTTCCGAATATCGCACGCCCCCTGAAAGCCTCCAGGCCTGGATGCGGGGACGTGCGATGCACCACAAGGCGCCCATCCCCGCAGCCGGGATGGGTACCTCGGGATGTCCGGCACCGCGCAACCCCTACGCTCAGTGCAGGGTCGGGTTGTGCTTCAAGCGGCTGAGCCGGTCATGCGTCTGCTTCTGGGCCGGCAGCAGCTGCTGACGCGCGAAACTGCGGGCCTCGCCGTGGAGCTTGCCCACGTCGCGGTTGTAGTCCGCCAGGCCGTGGTCCTCGCCCTGCTCCAGGGCGTCGATGGCGGCCTTCTCCCCCAGCAGGTCCGCTCCGCCCTGGACCACCTTGGCGAAGACGCCCCAGACGCCGGAGCTCTCCGCCGGATTGCCGCCCAGCTTCTGGATGCGCTCCTTGATGGCGTCGACGCGGGCCTCGTGGTCATGGAGGCAGGCGTCCACCTCCGTGCGAGCCAGGTCGCTCTTGATGTGCTTGCTCGCCTGCCGGTAGGTCTCCACGGCGGAGAGCTCACCGCGCAGGAAGGAGTTCAGCGTCTCGATGTCGGTATTGGCCATGACGTCATCTCCTTGGTTCCGGTGAACGGGAATCGACTGGCGCAAAGGTGGTGCGCCTCACCGGCCCGGCAACGAGCGCTGGCCTCCTCGTCCCCACGGCAGGCGTCCGGAGGAGCGCCACGGGGATGGCGGCCGTGGCAGACTCACCGGCGGCATGTGGAACTGGGTTCACCAGCTGGCGGAGTGGGCACGCGAGGACACGCCGTTCGCCGTCGTGACGGTGACGGAGTGCAAGGGCAGCACGCCCGCGCCCCCCGGCGCGAAGCTGCTGGTGCGCGCGGACGGCACCTTCCACGGCACCATCGGCGGAGGCCACCTGGAGCAGTTGGTCCTTCAGGACGCCCGCGCGTGTCTGGCCAGGGGCGAGGCGCGCACGTTCCGCTATCCGCTGGGCGCGAAGCTGGGCCAGTGCTGTGGAGGAGTCGTGGACGTCTTCGTCGAGCCCGTCAACCACGGGCCGCAGCTGTACCTCTTCGGCGCCGGCCACGTGGGACAGGCGCTGTGCCGCATCCTGGAGGGCACCCCCTTTCGCGTGCACCTGGTGGATGAGCGCGCCGAGTGGGTCCAGTCCCCGCAGGTGCCCGCAGGCGTGGTGCGTCACGAGGAGGCGTGGGACGAGTTCGCGTCGCGCGCGGTCTGGGACGAGCAGCGCACCTACGTGGCGGTGATGACGCACCGGCACGACGTGGATCAGGACATCATCGCCTTCGCCGTCCAGAAGCCGGCCCGCTACATCGGGCTCATCGGCAGTGACACGAAGTGGGCCCGCTTCCGGCAGAGGCTGGAGGCGAAGGGGATGCCCGCCCGGCAGGTGGGCCGCGTCCAGTGCCCCATGGGGCTGCCCACCGGGGGAAAGTCACCGCAAGAGGTGGCCGTGAGCATCGCCGCCGGGCTGCTCCAGCTCCACCATGGATTGACTCCGGGACTGGCCCAGGAAGCAGGCGCTCAGCCAGCGCCCGCGCCCCTGCTATCCTCGGGGGAATGAGCACCCCCTTCGAATTCCGGCTCAACGGCCAGACGGTCCAGGTCGACGACGCGTCGCCCAACACCACCCTGCTGGATTACCTGCGCGCGCGCGGACTGACGGGCACGAAGCAGGGCTGCGCCGAGGGCGACTGCGGCGCGTGCACCGTGGCCATGGTGGACCGGGACGTGAGCGGCCAGAAGACGCTGCGCGCGTTCAACAGCTGCATCGCGCTGTTGCCCATGGTGGCCGGGCGCGAGCTCGTCACCGTGGAGGGCGTGGGCAGCCGCGCCGCGCCCCACCCCGTGCAGCAGGCCATGGTGAAGCACTACGGCTCGCAGTGCGGCTTCTGTACGCCGGGCTTCGTCGTCTCCATGGTGGAGGCGTACTGTCGCAAGGACGCGGGCTCTCCGGAGGCCATCGCGGATCAGCTCTGCGGCAACATCTGCCGCTGTACCGGCTACCGCCCCATCCGCGACGCGATGGTGGACGCGCTCGCCACCCGCGACGCGAAGGGCGCGGGCCCCGGGCTTCCCGGCGTCTCGCTGGAGGGGCCGCCCTCCCCCACCCCTCCCCTGCGCTACGAGGCGCGCGACGGCCTGTTCCTGCGCCCCACCACGTGGGAGGACCTGCTCGCGCTGCGAGCCCTGCACCCGGAGGCGATGCTCGTGGCCGGCGCCACCGAGCTGGGCGTGGACATCACCAAGAAGTCCCGTCGCTACCCGTTCCTCATCTCGACGGAAGGCGTGGAGGCCCTGCGCGCCATCCGCCGCGAGGAGGACGGCTGGTACGTGGGCGGCGCCGCGTCGCTGGTGGACGTGGAGGACGCGCTGGGCCACGAGGTGCCGGAGCTGGCGAAGATGCTCAACGTCTTCGCCTCGCGGCAGATCCGCCACCGCGCCACGCTCGCGGGCAACCTGGTGACGGCCTCGCCCATCGGGGACACGGCGCCGGTGCTGCTCGCGCTGGACGCCCGGCTGGTGCTCGCGTCCGTGCGCGGCGAGCGGACGGTGGCGCTGTCGGACTTCTTCCTCGCCTACCGCAAGACGGCGCTCCAGCCGGACGAGGTGGTCCGCTTCGTCGTCATTCCCCACGCCCCGGCGAAGGACAGCGGACTGACCCGGCACTCGGACAGCTTCAAGGTGTCCAAGCGCCGCGAGCTGGACATCAGCATCGTCGCGGCGGGCTTCTGCATCGAGACGGACGCGCTGGGCCTCGTGCGCACCGCGCGCCTGGGCTACGGCGGCGTCGCGGCCACCCCGGCGCGGGCGAAGCAGACGGAGGCCCAGCTCGTGGGCCACCCGTGGAACACGGAGGCCGTGGCCCGCGTGCGCGCCACGCTGGAGCGCGAGTTCACGCCCCTCACGGACCTGCGTGGCAGCGCGGAGTACCGGCGCGGGCTGGTGGTGTCCCTGCTGGAGAAGTTCGCGTCCGGCGAGCGCAGCGCCGCGCTGGACGGACGCCCCCGCTTCGCCCCGGGCGCGCCTGTCGCCACCGCGGACGCGGGCCGCGAGCTGCGCCATGAGAGCGCGCTGGGCCACGTGACGGGCAGCGCGCAGTACGTGGATGACCTCGCGCAGCGCCAGCCCATGCTGACGGTGTGGCCGGTGCTGTCGCCGCACGCGCACGCGCGCATCCTCCGCCGCGATGCCAGCGCCGCGCTGAAGGTGCCCGGCGTGGTGAAGGTGCTGCTCGCGGAGGACATCCCGGGCATGAACGACACGGGCCCCATCCGCCATGACGAGCCGCTGCTCGCGAAGGACGAGGTGCTCTTCCACGCGCAGGTGGTGGCGCTCGTCGTCGGCGAGACGCCCGAGGCCTGCCGCGAGGGCGCGCGCCAGGTGGTGGTGGACTACGAGCCCCTGCCCGCGGTGCTCACGCTGACCGAAGCCCTGAAGCAGGGCAGCTTCCACACCGACCCGCACATCATCCGCCGGGGCGACGTGGACAGCGCGCTCGCCTCCAGCCCGAACCGGCTGGCCGGAGAGCTGACGATGGGCGGCCAGGAGCACTTCTACCTGGAGACGCACGCGGCCTTCGCGGAGGTGGGCGACGACGGCGACGTCACGGTGACGTCCTCCACGCAGCACCCGTCGGAGGTGCAGGCCATCATCTCGCACGTGCTGCACATGCCGCGCAGCCGCGTGGTGGTGAAGGCGCCGCGCATGGGCGGCGGCTTCGGCGGCAAGGAGACGCAAGGCAACGCGCCCGCCGCGCTGGTGGCGCTGGCGGCGGTGCACACGGGCCGGCCGGTGAAGTGGATGCTGGACCGCGACGTGGACATGGTCGTCACGGGCAAGCGCCATCCGTTCCACGCGGCCTGGGAGGTGGGCTTCGACGCCACGGGCCGGCTGCTCGCGCTCAAGGCGGACCTCACGTCCAACGGCGGCTGGTCCCTGGACCTGTCCGAGTCCATCACCGACCGGGCCCTCTTCCACCTGGACAACGGCTACTACGTGCCGTCGGTGCGCTACACCGGCCGCGTGGCGAAGACGCACCTGGTCTCCAACACGGCATTCCGGGGCTTCGGCGGTCCGCAGGGCATGCTGGTGATGGAGGACATCCTGGCGCGCATCGCGGCCGCCCTGAGCCTGGCCCCGGAGGCCGTGCGCCAGCGCAACCTCTACGACGGCGTGGGCGACACCAACACCACGCACTACGGCCAGGAGCTGGAGGACAACCGGCTGCCGAAGCTGTGGAACGACCTGATGGAGTCGTCCGACTTCGCGAAGCGCCGCGCGGAGCTGGAGGCCTTCAACGCGTCCAGCCCCCGCATCAAGCGCGGACTGGCCATCACGCCGATGAAGTTCGGCATCTCCTTCACCGCCACCTTCCTCAACCAGGCGGGCGCGCTGGTGCACGTGTACCGCGACGGCTCCGTATTGCTGTCGCACGGCGGCACGGAGATGGGCCAGGGGTTGCACACCAAGATCCAGGGCGTGGCCATGCGCGAACTGGGCCTGCCCGCGGACCTGGTGCGCGTGGCGCACACGGCGACGGACAAGGTGCCCAACACGTCCGCGACGGCGGCCTCCAGCGGCTCCGACCTCAACGGCGCGGCGGTGCGCGAGGCCTGCATCCAGGTGCGCGAGCGGCTGGCTCCGGTGGCCGCCCGCATGCTGGTGCAGTTGCACGGGCAGGCGGTGTCTCCGGACGCGCTGGTGTTCGAGGACGGGCGCATCTCGGCGGCGTCGCGGCCGGACCAGGGGCTGCCCTTCGGGACCGTGGTGGAGGAGGCCTACCGCGACCGCGTGGGCCTGTCCGTCACGGGCTACTACCGCACGCCGGGCATCGGCTACGACCGGACCCTGGGCCGGGGCAAGCCGTTCCTCTACTTCGCCTATGGCGCGGCGGTGAGCGAGGTGGAGGTGGACGGCGACACGGGCATGAAGCGCGTGCTGCGCTCGGACCTGCTGGAGGACGTGGGGGATTCACTCAACCCCGGCCTGGACCGGGGTCAGGTGGAGGGCGCCTTCGTGCAGGGCATGGGGTGGCTCACCGGCGAGGAGCTGAAGTGGGACGCGAACGGGCGGCTGCTCACGCACTCCGCCAGCACCTACGCGGTGCCCGCGTTCAGCGACGCGCCCATCGACCTGCGCGTGGCCTTGATGGAGCGGGCCGAGCAGAAGGGCACCATCCACGGCAGCAAGGCCGTGGGCGAGCCGCCGCTGATGCTGGCCCTGTCCGTGCGGGAGGCGCTGCGCGACGCGGTGGCCGCCTTCGGAGCGCCGGGCGGCGACGTGGACCTGCCCTCGCCCGCCACGCACGAGGCCCTCTTCCTGGCCATCCAGCGGCGCAAGGCGAGGGGCGTGGGGCTCCCGGTTCCGGACGAAACGCGCGAGGTGGCCTGAGACGGGCGGCGGGTGCGGCAACATGCCACGGCAAGCTTTCCCAGCCAGTGCGTTAGACGGGGGCACCTTCCAAGGATGATTCCCATGCGCTCCGTGCTCCGCTCCCGCCTCCTCCTTCCCCTGGCCCTCGTGGGCGCGCTCGGCTGTGGGGACGACGAACCCCAGACGCCCGAGCTGCTGACGGTGAACCTGCCTGTCGTCGCCCGCGTGGGCACGGAGGCCTTCGAGTGCGGCAAGACGTACACGAACGTCGGGACGACGGGGACGACCTACGAGCCCATGGACTTCCGCGTGTATGTCCACAACGTGCGGCTGGTGACGCGGGACGGGAAGGAGGTGCCCGTGACGCTGAGCGAGGACGGCACGTGGCAGCACTCGGGCGTGGTGCTGCTGGACTTCGCGAACAAGGACGGGCTGTGCACGCAAGGCACGGCGGCGATGAACGCGTCCATCAAGGGCACGGCACCCCAGGGTGACTACGCGGGCCTGCGCTTCACGGTGGGCGTGCCGGAGGACGTGAACCACGGCGACCCCACGACGCTCGGTGCGCCGATGGATGATACGGGCCTGCACTGGAGCTGGCAGAGCGGCTTCATCTTCACGCGCATCGAAGGCCGCACGCAGGGCCTTCCCCAGCATGTCCTGCACCTGGGCAGCACGGCCTGCGCGCCGCCGCCCGAGGGCCAGACGCAAGGCACCGCCGGGTGTGCGAACAACAACCGTCCGGAGTTCCACCTGGACGGCTTCGACGTGACGAAGAACAAGGTGGTGATGGACCTGGGCACGCTCTTCGCGGGCGCCAACCTGGACGTGAACGCGCCTGGCACGGCCGCGGGCTGCATGTCGTCCCCCAACGACACGGACTGCGGTGCCCTCTTCCAGCCCCTGGGGCTGGCCTTCGGCGGCCAGGCGGCGAACCCGGCCGCGCAGACCTTCATCCGGGCCGAGTAGCAGGAAGGACGTCCGACGTGGCACGACGACAAGGACAGGCGTGGAAGGCCCTGGCGACGGTGGCGTTGCTGGGCGCGGGCTGCGCGGATCCCTCGGGTCCGACCGAGGAGCCCGTGCCCTACGACTGGAAGCTGCCAGCGGGCTTCCCCAAGCCGCGCGTGCCGGAGGACAACCCCATGTCGGAGGCGAAGGTCCAGCTGGGCCGGCGCCTCTTCTACGACAAGCGCCTGTCGTTGAACGGCACGCAGTCCTGTGGCTCCTGCCACGAGCAGGCCCGGGCCTTCACGGACGGGCGAGTGCACGCGGTGGGCAGCACGGGACAGGCGCACCGTCGCAACGGACAAGGGCTGGCGAACGTGGCGTACGCGACCAGCCTCACCTGGGCCAACTCCGCGCTCACCACGCTGGAGGCCCAGGCGCTGGTGCCGCTGTTCGGGCGGGAGCCGGTGGAGCTGGGCTTCGCGGATCAACAGGACGTGTTGCTGGAGCGGCTTCGCGAGGATCCGGACCTGACGGCCCGTTTCGCGGAGGCATTCCCGAACGAGGCCACGCCGGTGTCGCTGGCCACGCTGACGCGGGCGTTGTCCGCGTTCGAGCGTTCGCTCATCTCCGGCACGTCGCCGTATGACCGCTATCTGTACGGCAAGGAGGTGGACGCGCTGAGTCCCGCGGCGAAGCGGGGCTTGCAGCTGTTCCTGTCCGAGCGCCTGGAGTGCGACCACTGCCACTCCGGCTTCAACTTCCAGGACGCGACCGTGCACGAGGCGACGAAGGAGCCGGTGCTGCCGTACCACAACACGGGGCTCTACAACGAAGACGGCCAGGGCGCGTATCCCGCTGGGGACACAGGCCTCTTCGAAATCACGTTCCGTCCGGATGACATGGGGCGCTTCAAAGCGCCGTCGCTGCGCAACGTAGCCGTCACCGGGCCGTACATGCACGACGGCAGCGTGGAGACGCTCTCCGACGTGTTGGACCACTACGCGGCGGGAGGCCGAGCACGGGCGGCGAACGGCGGACAACCGAGCCCCCTGCAGAGCGCCTTCGTGCGCGGCTTCGAGCTGACGCCCGAGGAGAAGGCGGACGTCGTCGCGTTCCTGGAGTCGCTCACGGACACGGCGTTCCTGACCGACCCGCGCTTCGCGGATCCCGCCACCGTGCCGTGAGCCGGTATCGTCATCGGCTGTGATTCAGCCATGGCGATTCCTCGTGGGCTCCACCGTGCGGCGGTGGGCGGTGCTGGCCTGCATGGCCCTGCTCATCGCGGGCTGTGCATCGTCACCGACACACGGAGGCACCTGGAGCTACGGCACTCCGGCTGCGCGCGCAGCATGGCGCCCCTGGGCTGGAGGAGTCCGGAAGGCTTCCGCTGAGTCTCGTGACGACAAGGGAGGGTCCTGTGGCAGTCGGCCTCTGCCGCCTGGCTGGCCCGACCTGGACCGAAGCGAACAGCGCCTCGCGCCGTTCCTGGCCTGTGCCTCGCCCGCGGCCTTCGTGGCCATGCAGCGCGGCGTGGACATGGCCTGGCTGGTGGAATCCCTTGAGGATTGGGACGCCGTCCGGCTGGGAGCGTTGGGGCCGTTGGATGCGAAGGCTTCCAGCATCCTTCAGCGCAAGCGCGCCGCGTTCCTCGTCAGCGCGGTCGAGAAGTATGGCGCGCCACGCGCGGAGGTGTTCGCCCTCTTCATCCTCCACGCCACCTTCGATGACGAACTGCGCGAGCTGGTCCAGCGCCTGGCCCGCGACAAGCAGCTCGGGGAGACCTTGGGCGGCATGCCCACCGTGCGCGAGGAGTTGCTGCGCAGGGGACTGAAGGTCACGACGTATCCGGAGCGGGAAGAGCAGGCCGGTGACGTCCTGCGGGGTTTGGGGCGCGCGGGGCGGGATGCGCTGTCCAGCACCGACGTGAGCGCAGGCGCCCGCTACGTGGAGTTCTCCGCGAAGCGTGCGCAGTTGCCGCCGCCCTATCAGGAAGCGCTCGACGCGGTGGAGAGGGCCCTGATGGCAGGGCACTTCTCACCGGGCAACGTGGTGCGGGGTGGCTTCGATCACCTGACGTTCGGCGTCCCGATGGGCTTCTTCCATCTGGTCGCAGGAACGGCCCAGGGAGCAACGTCCCTGGCGAAGGGCCGATACGAACAGGCCACGCGAGAGCTGGCACCCGCCGCGTTCATGGTCGCGCTGTACGCGGGAGGCAAGGGCGCACGAGCCCTGCGAGGAGAACGGCCAACCTTCGACCTGGAGGCACTCAAGGCGGCGGTGGAGCGGCTGGAGGACCAGTTTGGGGTGAACGCCACGCGGGAGCTGCTGCGTCAGCTCCGAGCGAGCCGGGAAGGCGCCCTCCTCGCCGCCGAGTGGGGAGAAGCGGGAGCGCTCGCGCTGTACGAGGCCCGAGGCAATCCAGCGAAGGCCCAGGCCCTGCTGGCGGAGGCAAGCCGTGAACGCCCGGGCGCAGCACAGAAGAGTACCGGCAGAAGTGGAGACGCCGCAGCGCTGTCGAAGGACTTCGCGGGCGTACCACCGGAAGTCCTGGAGGCACGGCTCGCGCAGGTGGAATGGGAGGCCACGGGACCCCGGCTGTCCCGCGATGTGTCCTTCCTGAAGGAGCATCCACCGGAGCGGAATGCACCGCCGGGAGCCGAAGGTCACCCCCTCTGGACCGAGTACGCGAGCTATCGCGAGGCCCGGCTCACGGAACTGGAGCAGGGCGCGCCCGCCAAGGGTCCCCTGCGATGGGAGGGCTACCTGGAGCTGCGCGGGCAGTTCATCCGCGGGCTGATGTTCGAGCGAGACATGGTCGCCCAACTCCGCGCGGATGCAGCACTGCCCCGAGCGCAGCGTCGGTGGCTCAAGGACTTCGATCAGCCCCGCATCGAAACGCACGTGGGCATGACGAAGGCGGACCTGCGCTTCGCGGACGTGCTGGCCGTTGAAACGAAGCCACCTTCAGGCCAACCACCACGCATGGAGACCTTCAGCTTCAAGAGCCGCGACTTGCATCTGCTGAGCTTGGGCGAGCTGACAGCTCAAATGAAGGCGGACGCGCGTGGAGCGGTCCAGTATTACGGCGAGACCGTGAACATCCGTCGGCAAGGACTCGAAGGAACGGTGCGAATCCAGAGGGTTCGCCTTGTCTATGAAGGTGGCAGATTGAAACCCGCCAAGGGAAGCACGCTCAAAGGCGCGTTGGAGTCCGTCCTTAGCAACGTCGCTGGCGTGGAGGTCGTAATTCAGTGACAGACGACAACCTGCTGCTCTCGTTCAATGGAGCCTGCGACACACTCGCGGATCACATACGTGAATTGGCGCCGCTGCTCACCGCGCTTGAGTCAGGTGCGGGTCCATGGATGCCGGACATCACCCAGGGGAAACGGCGGCAGCGTTACACACGCACGGCGGTCGTGAAGGCCCTGACAGAATCACGAGAAGAGCGAACTACCTCCGTCGGACTCCACCGCACGACGGGGCCCAAGCTGGACATGGAGATTCTGCTTCGCTTTCCACCTCTTCCTCCGAGCCTTCGCATATGGATCGACGTCAACCCGATTGACCTATTCGCGGAGGAAGCCCGCTGCCAGGCGTTCGTGGAGATGGTCCGTGCATGGGCCATCCACTATCCCGTCACTCACGCCTCGGCCCACAGCCTGGCCGACAAGGAACTGGCGGACTTCCCCTCTTTTGGCCGGGACAACGAGACAACCTTCCGGGACGGCTTCGATAAGGTCTACGAAGTCTGCTGGCTCAACGTCTTCGGCGCGAAGCTCGTGGACACCGTTGGCCGCGAGCGCATGCGATCAACCCCCGCCCACCGCGTCGAAGAGCTCCCCGACGGCTCCATCCTCCTCGTCACCTGGCCCACCGCCGCGGACTTCGCCACTGAGGCAGCCCGTGTCGCCCAGGCCCGCGCGTGGGTCCACCTTCGGCCGGACCTCAACTTCGATACCGTGATGGCCATCCTCCGCGAACGAAGCGCGACCCTCGCTCCAGTCGAACCCCGCTTCGTTCCAGACGTCGCCGCGCTGCTCTCACGCCTCCCCGAATACTCATCCCTGGCCCAGCGCCAGCGGCGCATCGCGGAGCTCAACGCCTACGTCCCACCAGAGCCAGACGAATGGCTCCCCCTGAACGCGGCCCTGCCTTCAGACGTGGCCGACCCGAAAGCCGCCCTCGATCAGTACGCATACTTCGCGGAACGCCTCGTGGCGCTGCTCCACACGCCGGTGCCCTCCGTGCTCAAGGGGTCCCCCGAATCCCTGACGGACATCGACGTCCACTTCTGGAAGGAGACCTTCCCGGACACCTTCGAGCGGCACAACATCGATGCCATCGCCGTCCCCGCAGTGGGTGCCTACCTGGGCGAAGTGCTGGTCAAACACCTGGGCGGACAATGGCTCCCACGCAAGCAATGGATGGAAGCCCAGGTCCGAGTCGGTAACCGCGTGTGGCTGCCCTTCGCCCGCGCGCACCGCTACATGCGGTCCACGCAGGCGCTGTTGGACCACTCCCTCACCCAGCTCTACCGCGTCGCCGAACGCCACGCCCGCTACTGAGCGGGCGGCTTGAGGTCGTCCGGCAGCCGCTCCAACGGCGGACGCTCTAGAGCGCCCGGCCGCTCGACGCCAGAGGCAGTACCCGCGTCCTCCACGATGGTGCCCCCATCGCTCTGCCCTGTGGGCGGCGGCGAAGGCTTGTCAGAACAGCCGGCGAGAACACCGACGCACAACACGAAGATCCAATGGCGCATGGTCGCTCCTAGTACTTCACCCAGATGACCGTGCCCGGATGGATCTGCGTGAGCGCGGTGACACCAGACTCCTTCTCGATGAGCGCCTGCGTGACGGGGTTGAAGCTGTACGCCTGCGTGCCAGACCAGACAATGAGCGCGTCCTTGAACACGGTCAGGTCATGCACATGCTCCTCCACCGTGTACTGGTTCCAGCCCGGCAGCCGAGAGGGCATCAGGTAGAGCGACGGCGCAGGGTTCTCCGAAGGCCCCGTGCCCGCGTCCCCATCGTGGTTGTGCTCACCGCCCGCGGTGCCCGTCCACTCCACCACCGTCAGCGCGCCGCCCTGCGTGCTGCACGTCTGCGTCGTGGGGAAGAACAGCGTGGTGAACGGCTTCGAGGGCAGCTTCATGCGCAGCCCCAGGTGGAAGAAGTGCGTGTCCGCCGCCTTCACGTTGCCCGTGGGCTTCGTCCACGTCACCGCCGTCACGTTGCCGGAGGCGTCCTTCTCCACCTCGGCCGTGCCAAACACGGAGTCCACCGGGCGCACGTTCGTCACGCCCTCCGGAATCTGGACCCGCATCTTGTACGTGTCCGCGCCGTCACAGCCGTGGCTCACCGTGATGTCAGCCTCGAAGGTCGCCCCGGCATAGGGAGGCGTGGCACCCGCCACCGCCGCGTGCGCGAAGGCGGATGAGGACAGCAGCGAACCCGCGACAACACACAGCGGCCCCAGGGAAGACTTCATCGGGTGACTCCGGGAAGAAAGGAACATCCCGGATATCAGCCTCCCGTGGCGCGAACGCTGCGGTCATTTGTCGCAGCGCCCGCACCGGGCATCCTCACGGCAGCGCGATGCGCCCCGGAGCGTTCTGGGCGCCCTGCTCGGTGTGACAGCTGTTGCAGTCCCCGTTGCTCTGCGGCGCGGCCATCATCCGCGACGTGCCATCCGGCCCCACCAGCCGCGCCCGGTACGGCATCGGGAAGGACGGCTGGAGCGTGGTGGACATGAAGTTGCCCGCGGAGTTCGGCACCAGCGTGAGCCGCACCTGATCCTCCAGGTCCAGGATCTCCACCTTCACGTTCGACGGCTCCTGCAGCCGCGGATCACACCCGTCCGCCTCGTGGAGCGTCGGGAACACCGTGCCCATGAAGAAGTACGCCACGGAGGGCGCCTGCTCCAGGTGGCAGCTCCGGCAGGCGATGCCGGGCGCCATGTAGGCCCCGGTGCCGCTTGCCTCGGACCAGATGCTCCCGCTCGCGCACGTCGTGGGCGCGGGACCGGCGGGCAGGCTGCCGCAGGTCCCCGCCGGCATCCCCGACTCCAGCCACCCCATGAGCAACGCCCGCTCCGCTTCCGGCATCGGCGGCTCGGAGGCCGGCGGCATCGGAGACTGCGCGTCCTTCATCCGCGTCAGGCTGCGCTGCCCCATGCTGCTCTGGGCGTCCACCATCGAGGCCCGCTGGAAGTCGGAGCGCGCCTGCAGCGCCATGGGCGCATACGCCTTCGCGGGCGTGGTGTGGCAGTACGCACAACGCTCCGCGATCACGGCCTGCACGTCACAGGGCAGGCTGTCGGGGCCTGGATCCACCACGCCCGCGTCCAACACCACCGCCATTTCCGGCTCCGCGGAACACCCCAACGCTCCACACAAGAGCAGCGCCTTCCACGTCCACCGCGTCACGTCCCGACTCCATCCCGGCATGGCTCTCACACTCCCGGGCGGCGTCTACCACGCGCGCAGTGCTCCCCCCGTGCGGCAAAACCGCACAGGGCCATGTCGGACCCACCCCGTATCCTCCTCAAACACTCATCAGACGAATTCAAGGAATCCCATTTTCGCTGGCAATTCCCAGACACAGACAGCCGCCGGGCGATCCCACCGAGGCCAGACGCTCGCGGGGAGACGGACCCATACACTCCGCGTGTTCCCGTCGCATGATCCGATGTGTCACGTTTACACGGACACCGCGCGCACTATCCCGCGAACAGGGGAGGTCCCCGGGTTTCCGACCTTGGGGGTCATTTGAATGTTCCTCCATTCGCGCGATGAAGTGACGGGCGGCCCAGACGCTCTCCGAATTCCGTCACCATGAAATTCGCACCCTGCTCCGCTCCTGATTCACGAGCTCTCCGCCGTGCCCACCGGCCGGCAAGGCTCCAATGTGGGTGGGGGGGATTGCTCGCGCCCGCGCCAGGCGATACATGCGCGAGACAACGCCCCTTCACGGCGGGTGCTGATTGCGACTGACCTCTTGAATCCCTGTCTTGCCGGGAGACAGCAGCCCCCCGGCCCCTGAATCCGCGTCTCCGTGCTCTCCGTGCACGGAAACACCCCCGCCTCGCAGGAGTCGCGTCAATGCCCACTGGAACCACGCCCGGTTCTTCCCCGGTCCCCGAGTTTGCGTTTTCCACCCTGGTTGAATTGCTTCGCGTTCGCGCAAGCACCCAGGGCGACCGTCGCGGATTTACGTTCCTGCTGGACGGGGAAACGGACGAAGCGCACCTGACGTACGCGGAGCTGGATCAGAAGGCTCGCGCGATCGCGGCGGCGCTCCAGGCTCGCGGAGCCCAGGGACAGCGGGCGCTGCTGCTGTACCCGCCCGGGCTGGACTACATCGCCGGGTTTTTCGGCTGTCTGTACGCGGGCGTGATCGCGGTCCCCATCTATCCGCCGGACCCCATGCGCCTGGCGCGCACGCTGCCGCGCCTATTGGCCATCAGCCAGGACGCGCAGGCCACCATCGCCCTCACCACCGACTTCATCTACGGCATGGGGGAGATGCTCTTCGAGCAGGCGCCGGAGCTGCGGGAGCTGCACTGGATTGCCACGGACACGCTGGACGCGGAGGTCGCCGAAGGGTGGAAGGACCCCGGCGTGGCCACGGACACGCGGGTGTTCCTCCAGTACACGTCCGGCTCCACGTCGTCGCCCAAGGGCGTGGTGCTGACGCACGGCAACCTGCTGCACAACTCGAAGCTGATCCACTCGTGCTTCGGTCACTCGACGCAAAGCCAGGGTGTCATCTGGCTTCCGCCGTACCACGACATGGGCCTCATCGGCGGCATCCTGCAGCCGCTGTACGGCGGCTTCCCGGTGACGCTGTTCTCGCCGGTGGACTTCCTCAAGCGCCCCATGCGCTGGCTGGAGGCCATCTCCCGCTACAAGGCCACCACGAGCGGCGGGCCGAACTTCGCGTTCGACCTGTGCGTGCGCAAGTCCACGCCGGAAGAGCGCGCGAAGCTGGACCTGAGCCACTGGGACCTGGCCTTCAACGGCGCGGAGCCCATCATGCCGGACACGCTCCGGCGCTTCGCGGAGGCGTTCGGTCCGCAGGGGTTCCGCTCGGAGGCCATCTATCCCTGCTACGGCCTGGCGGAGGGCACGCTCATCGCCTCTGGCGGTGACAAGCGCGAGCTACCCGTGCAGCGCACCGTGGACGGGGGCGCGCTGAAGGACAACCGCGTGGTGGCGAAGGAGGCGGCGAGCCCCGGCGCCCAGACGCTGGTGGGCTCCGGCCGCAACCTCACGGATCAGCGCCTGGTCATCGCGCATCCGGAGACGGGCGCGCCGCTGGCCGCGGGCCAGGTGGGCGAGATTCGCGTCGCTGGACCCAGCATCGCGCAGGGCTACTGGGGCCGCGATGAGCAGACGCGGACCACCTTCCAGCAGCCGCTGGCCGGCACGGGTGATCCGACGCCGTTCCTGCGCACGGGCGACCTGGGTTTCCTCGCGGACGGCGAGCTGTTCGTCACCGGCCGGCTGAAGGACCTGATCATCATCCGCGGGCGCAACCACTACCCGCAGGACATCGAGCGCACGGTGGAGTCCGCCCACCCCGCCATCCGCCCCGGTTGCACGGCGGCGTTCTCCATCGAGCAGGACGACGAGGAGCGCCTGATCGTCGTGACGGAGGTGGACCGCCGAGCGGTGGAGCGTGACGGCGTGGACCTGGACGCGCTGGCGCAGGGCATCCGGCAGGCCGTCGCGGCCGGGCATGACCTTCAGGCCCAGGGCGTGGTGCTGCTGGGGCCGGGCGCCATCCCGAAGACGTCCAGCGGCAAGATCCAGCGCTTCGCCACCCGCGCGGAGTACGTCGCGGACACGCTGGAGGCGCTGCACAAGAGCGTCATCGCCGCCGCTCCCACGCAGGTGCCCGAGGCCGTGAAGACCGCCGCTCCGGAAGCCGCCGCCGCGCCCGCGCCGGTGGGCCCGGACACCAGCATGCTGCAGAAGATGCTGGCGGTGGTGACGGACGTCACCGCGCGCCGGGCCATGGTGGCGGTGTTCCTCCAGGAGCAGGCCGCGCAGGTGCTGCGGCTGCCCACCGCGCAGGTGGACCTGCAGAAGCCGCTGCATGCCTACGGCGTGGATTCGCTGATGGCGGTGGACTTCAAGAGCGCGGTGGACGCGGGGCTGGGCATCGACCTGCCGCTGTCGGACGTGCTCCAGGGCGTGTCGCTGTCGAAGCTGGCGGAGGTCGTGGTGACGTTGATGTCGGCGCCCCCGTCCCAGCAGTCCTCCAGCGCGGTGGCCGCCTCGTCCGCCACGGGCGACGCGCCCCTGTCCGGTGGGCAGCAGGCGCTGTGGTTCATGCATCAGCTCGCGCCGGACAGCGCGGCCTACCACGTGCCCGTCGCGGTGCGCGTGCGCGCGGGGCTGGACGCCAACGCGCTGAAGGGGGCCTTCGAGGCGCTGGTGGCCCGCCACCCTGCCCTGCGCACCACGTTCGTCATGGCGGCCACCGGCCCCGTGCAGCGCGTGCACGCGGAGCTGCCGCTGGACTTCACCACCACGGACGCGAAGGGATGGAGCGACGAGCAGGTCACTGAGCACCTGTCCGCCGAGGCCCGCCGCCCGTTCGACATGGAGAAGGGTCCGCTCCTGCGCGTGCGGCTGGTGTCGCGGTCCGCGGAGGACCACGCGCTGCTCATCGCGATGCACCACATCGTCACCGACTTCTGGTCGCTGGCGGTGATGGCGGAGGAGCTGGACGCGCTCTACCCGGCGCTCAAGCTGGGCAAGCGGCCCACGCTGGCGCAGCCCGCGCGCACCTACGCGGACTACGCGCGCTGGCAGTCGGAGATGCTCGCCGGTGCTCGTGGCCAGGCGCTGGAGAAGTACTGGCGCGAGCAGCTGTCCGGCACGCTGCAGGTGCTGGACCTGCCCACGGACCACCCGCGGCCCCCGGTGCAGACCTTCAACGGCCGCGTCCACACCACCCGGCTGGACGCGAACGTCGCGAGCGCGGTGAAGACGCTGGCGCGTGACAACGGCGCCACGCCGAACATGGTGCTCCAGACGGCGTTCCAGGTGCTGCTGCACCGCTACACCGGCCAGCAGGACTTCACGCTGGGCGTGGTGAGCGCGGGCCGCGGACGCGCGGAGCTGGCGGGCATCACCGGCTACTTCGTCAACCCGCTGGTGGTGCGCACGCGGCCGTCCCCCTCGCTGTCCTTCACGGACTACCTGGCCCAGACGCGCCAGACGATGCTGGGCGCGCTGGAGCACCAGGACTACCCCTTCAGCGCGCTGGTGGACCGGCTGCAGCCGGTGCGTGACCAGAGCCGCTCGCCGTTGTTCCAGGTGATGTTCGTCTACCAGCGCGCCTCCAAGCTGGACGAGCGCGGTCTCACGCCCTTCGCCCTGGACATCCCGGGCGCGAAGTCCACCGTGGCGGGCCTGCCCATCGAATCGCTGCTGCTGTCGCACGGCGGCGCGCAGTTCGACCTCACGCTCACCATGGGCGAGGCGGACGGCGAGCTGGTGGCCTCCTTCGAGTACAACACCGACCTCTTCGAGGCCGGCACCATCGAGCGCATGGCCGGGCACCTGGCCACGCTGCTGTCCGGCATCGCCGCCCAGCCGGGCCGCGCGCTCGCGGGGCTGCCGCTGCTCACGCAGGCCGAACAGCAGCAGCTGCTGGAGACCTGGAAGGGTCCGCGCGTGCCGCTCACGCAGGCGGACATGCTGCCCGCGCTCTTCGCGGCGCAGGTGGCTCGCACGCCGGACAACGTCGCGGTCCTCTTCAAGGAGGCGCAGCTCACCTACCGTGAGCTGGACGCTCGCGCGGGGCAGCTCGCCGCGTGGCTGCGCGGCGCGGGCGTGAAGCCGGGCGACATCGTCGGCATCTGCCTGGAGCGCTCGGTGGAGACGCTGGTGTCCGTGCTGGCCGTGATGGCCGCGGGCGCGGCATACGTGCCCATCGACCCGGCCTACCCCTCCGAGCGCGTGGCCTTCATCCTGGGCGACACGCAGGCGCCGGTGCTCATCACGCAGTCCTGGCTCCAGCGCACGCTGCCCTCCGGCATGTCCGCACGCACGCTGTTCGTGGACCAGCCGCTGGACGGCGCGCTGTCCTCCGCTCCCGCCGCGACGGTGGCGGCCGGGGACCTGGCGTGCCTCGTCTACACCTCCGGCTCCACCGGCCAGCCCAAGGGCGTGATGCTGGAGCACGGGGGCCTCGCGAACCTGGTGCGCTCGTTCGTGGAGTCCTACGCGCCTGGCGCGACGGACCGGATGCTGCCGCTCACGTCGGTGGCCTCCGCCAGCTTCGTGGGCGAAATCCTCCCGCTCCTGTGCACGGGCGGCGCGCTGGTGCTGCCCACCGAGGATGAGATCCTCGACCAGGAGAAGCTGTACCAGCTCATCACCCGCCACACCGTCACCATCGTGAGCACGGTGCCCGCGGTCATCGCCGGGCTCAACGCGCGCCTGGAGCAACTGCCTCCGCTCAAGCTGGTGCTCTCCGGCGGCGAGGCGCTGGTGGCCAGCGACGTGGAGAAGCTGCTCGCCACGGTGCCGGTGGTGAACGGCTATGGCCTCACGGAGACCACCGTGTGCTCCACCTACCACCGCATGGCGGTGGAGGACCTGCAGGGCCACGCGTGGGTGCCCATTGGCCGGCCCGTCATCAACACGGACGTGTACGTGCTGGACGCGGAGCGCAACCTGCTGCCCGTGGGCGTCGCCGGTGAGCTGTACGTGGGCGGCCTGGGCGTGGCGCGCGGGTACTGGAAGCGGCCGGAGCTGACCACGGAGCGCTTCGTCGCGAACCCGTTCGGCTCCGACAAGGGCGAGCGCCTGTACCGCACGGGCGACCGCGCGCGCTGGCTGCCGGACGGCGTGCTCACGTTCCTGTCCCGCGCGGATGATCAGGTGAAGATCCGCGGCTTCCGCATCGAGCTGGGTGAGGTGGAGGCCGCCGTGCGCCGTCACCCGGCCGTGAAGGACGCGTTCCTGATGGCGCGCGAGGACTCGCCCGGCGACAAGCGCCTGGTGGCCTACGTGGTGCTGGGCGAGCCCGCGCCCACGCACTCGGACCTGAACGCCTTCCTCGCGGAAGGGCTGCCGCCGTACATGCTGCCGTCCGCGTACGTGCCACTGTCCGCGCTGCCCCTGTCGCCCAACGGCAAGGTGGACGCGAAGGCGCTGCCCGCGCCGGAAGGGGCGCGCCTCGCTTCCGGCGTCGCCTACGCCCAGCCGCAGAGCGCGGTGGAGCGCAGCGTGGCGGCCATCTGGGCGGCGGTGCTCAAGGTGGAGCGCGTCGGCCTCAACGACAACTTCTTCGAGCTGGGTGGCAACTCGCTGCTCATCGCGCAGGCCCACCGGCGGCTGAAGGAGGAGCTGGGCGCGGAGCTCGCGCTGGTGGACATGTTCAAGTTCACCACGGTGAGCGCGCTGGCCCAGCACCTGGCGAACAAGGGCGAGGACTCGGGCGCGGCCTCCCAGAAGATCAAGGACGAGGCGGAGCGCCGCCGGGCCGCCCAGGCGCGGCGTCAGCAGGCGCGCGGCCGTGGCAAGTAACCAACGACTTTCAGGCACACCCCAAGATTTCGAAGGACGGCTCCATGAGCACTGAAACTCCCGAAGTGGATGGCATCGCGGTCATCGGCCTGGGCGGCCGCCTTCCCGGTGCGAAGACCATCTCCGAGTTCTGGAAGAACCTCACCGGCGGCGTGGAGAGCATCACGTTCTTCACCGATGAGGAGCTCATCGCGGAGGGCGCCGACCCCGCGATGGTCCGCGCGCCCAACTACGTGAAGGCCCGCGGCACGCTGGGCGACACGGATCAGTTCGACGCGGCCTTCTTCGGGATGAACCCCCGCGAGGCCGCGCTGATGGACCCGCAGCACCGCGTCTTCCTGGAGTGCGCGTGGGAGGCGATGGAGGCCGCCGGCTACAGCCCGGAGCGCCAGCCCGGCCGCGTGGGCGTGTTCGGCGGCATGAGCATGAACACGTACCTGCTCTCCAACCTGTACTCGCACCTGGCGCACGTCGCGTCGGTGGAGAGCCTCCAGGCGTCCATCGGCAACGACAAGGACAGCCTCACCACGGAAGTGGCGTACCGGATGGACCTGAAGGGGCCGGCCGTCACGGTCCAGTCCTCGTCCTCCACGTCGCTCACGTGCATCCACTACGCCTGCCAGAGCCTGCTGTCGTTCGAGTGCGACATGGCGCTGGCCGGTGGCGTGTCCATCCACTTCCCGGAGAAGGCGGGCTACCTGTACCACGAGGGTGGCACCACGGCGCCGGACGGCCACTGCCACACCTTCGACGAGGAGGCCGCGGGCTTCGTCGCCGGCCACGGCGCGGCGGTGGTCGCGCTCAAGCGCCTGTCGGACGCGCTCAAGGACGGTGACACCGTCTACGCGGTGGTGCGTGGCTCGGCGGTGAACAACGACGGCTCGCAGAAGGTCAGCTACATGGCCCCGGCCGTCGCGGGTCAGGCGGAGGTCATCGCGCTGGCGCAGGCGGTCGCGGGCGTGGATCCGGACTCCATCGGCTACGTGGAGGCGCACGGCACGGCGACCAAGGTCGGGGATCCGATTGAAGTCGCGGCGCTCACGCAGGCCTTCCGCCAGGGCACGGACAAGAAGAACTTCTGCGCGCTGGGCTCGGTGAAGAGCAACATCGGCCACCTGGACTCGGCGGCGGGCGCGGTGGGCTTCATCAAGGCGGCCCTCACGCTGCACCACAAGGTGATTCCGCCCAGCCTCAACTTCAAGAAGCCCAACCCGGCTTGCGACTTCCCCAACAGCCCGTTCTACGTGAACACGGAGCTGCGCGACTTCCCTCGCGGTGAGACGCCGCGCCGCGCGGGCGTCACGTCACTGGGCATGGGCGGCACCAACGCGCACGCCATCCTGGAGGAGGCGCCGGAGCTGCCCGCCACCGACAAGGCCCGCCTGCCCGCGCAGGTGGTGCTGCTGTCGGCGCGCACGGAGAACTCGCTGGAGGTCGCCACCGACCGGCTGGCCGCGCACCTGCGCGAGAACCCGAACGTGGACCTGGCGGACGTGGCGCACACGCTCCAGCTGGGCCGCAAGCGCTTCGGCAAGCGGCGGGCGGTGGTGGCGCGCACCACTGCGGAGCTGGCCTCCACGCTGGCGGAGCGCACCCCGGGCCGCGTCTTCTCCGGCAGCGCGGAGAACAGCGGCCGTCCGGTGATGTTCATGTTCTCCGGGCAGGGCTCGCAGTACGTGGACATGGGCCGCGAGCTGTACGAGACGGAGAAGTCCTTCCGCGCCCAGGTGGACACCTGCGCGGAGAAGCTCAAGCCGCACCTGGGCCTGGACCTGCGCACGGTGCTGTACCCGGCCGCGGAGTCGCGCGAACTGGCGTCGGAGCGCCTCAAGCAGACCGGCCTCACCCAGCCCGCGCTGTTCGTCATCGAGTACGCGCTGGCGAAGCTCTGGGAGTCGTGGGGCGTGACGCCGCACGCGATGGTGGGCCACAGCATCGGTGAGTACGTGGCCGCGTGCCTCGCGGGCGTGTTCACCCTGGATGACGCGCTGGCGCTGGTGGCCGCGCGTGGCCGCCTGATGCAGTCGCTGCCCGCGGGCTCCATGCTCGCGGTGTCCCTGCCGGAAGAGCACGTCACGCCCATGTTGCCGGAGGGCCTGTCCGTGGCGGCGGTGAACAGCCCGGCCACGTGCGTGGTCGCCGGCCCCACGCCGCTGGTGGACGCGTTCACTGAGACGCTGAAGCTCCAGGGTCTGGCGTCCTCGCGGCTGCACACGTCGCACGCGTTCCACTCCGCGATGATGGACCCCATCCTGGACTCCTTCCGCGAGGCGGTGCGCAAGGTGGCCCGGAAGGCGCCGACGAAGCCCTACCTGTCCAACGTCACCGGCACCTGGGTGACGGCCGAACAGGCCACGAGCCCCGACTACTGGGCGAAGCACCTGCGCGGCGCGGTGCGCTTCGCGGACGGCGTGGGCGAGCTGCTCAAGGAGTCCGACGCCATCCTGCTGGAGGTGGGCCCGGGCAACACGCTCGTCACGCTGGCCCGGCAGCACCCGGACAAGGGCGCGAAGCACGCGCTGATCAACTCGCTGCGCCACCCGAAGGAGCAGGTCGCGGACCTGGACCACGTGCTGGCCACGCTGGGCCGGCTGTGGCTGGAGGGCGTGGAGGCGGACTGGGACGCGTTCCGTGGCGGTGAGAAGCGCCGCCGCATCGCGCTGCCCACGTCCCCCTTCGAGCGTCAGCGCCACTGGGTGGACCCGCGCAAGGAGACCGCCGCCGACGGCGAGCGCGCCGAGTGGGCGTCCGCGGATCAGAAGCAGCCCGTGGCCCGCTGGTTCTACCTGCCGTCGTGGCAGCGCGCGCTGCCGTCGCCGCAGGGCACCTGGAGCGAGAAGAAGGCCACCTGGTGGCTGCTCCTCCCGGACGACGCCAACGAAGGCGTGGGCGCGCGGCTCGCGCTCAAGCTGGGTGAGGCCGGCCAGGACGTGGTGCGCATCACCCCGGCCGCCGTCACCGCGAAGCACGACGAGCACCACTGGTCGCTCGCGCTGGGCGGCGAGGCCACGGTGCTGGAGGCGCTCACCGCGCAGGGCCGCGCCCCGGACCACGTGCTGCACCTGGGCACGCTGGGCCTGGGTGACGCGCACGGCGAAGCGGACTTCGAGTCCGCGCTGGGCAAGGGCTTCCTGGGGCTGTTGTCCCTGGCGCAGGCCCTGGGCCGTCAGCCGGGCACCCGTCCCGTGTCGCTGGTCGCCGTGACGAACCGCATGCAGGCGCTGGGCGACGAGGCGCCGAACCCGGAGCTGGCCACGGTGCTGGGCCCGGTGCGCGTCATCCCGCAGGAGTACGGCCACCTGTCCGCGAAGGCCGTGGACGTGCGCCTGCCGCCGTCCGGCAGCTGGCAGGAGACGGCGCTGGTGGAGGCCCTGCTGTCCGAGGCCGCCACGCCGTCCAAGCTGGAGACCGTCATCGCGTACCGGGGCGGGGCCCGCTGGGTCCAGCACTTCGAGCACGTGCCGGCGGACGCGCCGCGCGCCGCGCAGTTGCCGCTGCGCGACGGGGGCGTGTACCTGATCATCGGCGGCTTCGGCACGCTGGGCTTCTCCCACGCGAAGTCGCTGGCGAAGCGCGCGAAGGTGAAGCTGGTGCTCGCGGGCCGCACGGCGCTGCCGGAGCGCTCGCAGTGGGACGCGCATCTGTCCGCCCATGGCGAGGACGACGCCGTCTCCCGCCGCATCCGTCAGGTGCGGGAGCTGGAGGCGCTGGGCGCCCAGGTGCACACCGTGTCCGTGGACGCGGGCAACAAGGTCCAGGTGAAGGAGACCGTGGACGTGGCGCTGACTCACTTCGGCGCACTGCACGGCGTGGTCTTCGCCGCGGGTGACGTGGGCCAGGCGCTCTTCCGCGCCATCCCGGACACCCGGCCCGAGGACGTGCGCGACACCTTCCACGGCCGCGTGCGCGGGCTGTACGCGCTGGAGGAGGCCGTGCGCGGACGCGCGCTGGACTTCTGCGTGCTGTCGTCGTCGCTGGCGGCGGTGCTGGGCGGCCTGGGGCTCGCGGCGTACTCGGCGGCCACGTCCTTCATGGACGCGTTCGCCACGAAGCAGGCGCAGACGTCGCCGGTGCCGTGGATGAGCGTGGGCTGGGACGCGTGGCAGTACGAGTCCCGCGCGGGCGGCGCGCAGAGCCCGTTCGGCGCGCTGGCCATCACTGCGGCGGAAGGCGAGGACGCCTTCGAGCAGCTCTTCCAGTTGGGCGCCGTGTCGCACGTGGCCGTGTCCACGAGCAACCTGCGCGCCCGCGCGCGCAAGTGGGCCCAGCCGGCCGCCGCGCAGGAGCAGGCGGAGGCGAAGCAGGAGGCGGGCTCGTCCCTGGGCACCACGCCCCGGCCCGCGCTCCAGAACGCCTACGTGCCGCCTCGCGACGAGCTGGAGGAGAAGATTGCCCGCCTCTGGCAGACGACGCTGGGCATCGACCAGGTCGGCGTGCACGACAACTTCTTCGAGCTGGGTGGCAACTCGCTCGTCGGCGTGAAGCTGATTGCCCGCGTGCGCGAGCAGTTCGGCGTCGCGCTGCCGGCCGTCACCCTCTACGAAGGCCCCACCGTGGGGGCGCTGGCCAGGCTGCTCAAGGCCGCCAGCGGCACCGAGGACACGGAAGCCGCGCCCGAGGAGACCGAGGCGCTCAGCCGCGGGGAGCGCCGCCGTGCGCGCCGCACCAACCGCCGGGGAGACAGCGCCTCCGACGAGGAGTAGCCGTCCCCTCTCCCACCTTTCGCCGCCCGAGCACACCCCATGTCCGCTGAATCGAACATCGACGCGCAGGCCATCGCCATCGTCGGCATGGCCGGACGTTTCCCCGGCGCTCCCGACCTGGACTCCTTCTGGAAGAACCTGCGCGACGGCGTGGAGTCCATCCAGCCCGTCCCCGACGCGGAGCTGGAGAAGCTGGGCGTGGACCCGGTCCTTCGCAAGGACCCGCGCCACGTGAAGGCCAGCGCCGCGCTCGCCGGCATGGAGCTGTTCGACGCGGGCTTCTTCGGCTTCACGCCCCGCGAGGCGGAGCTGATGGACCCGCAGCAGCGCGTCTTCCTGGAGTGCGCGTGGGAGGCGCTGGAGAAGGCGGGCCACACGCCGGAGGGCTTCGACGGCTCCATCGGCGTGTTCGCGGGCGCGGCCACCAACACGTACCTGGTGTTCCACCTGGTCCCCAACTTCGACCAGTTGAGCGGCATGGACCAGGTGCAGATCGACGTGAACAACGGCGGCGATTTCCTGGCCACCCGCGTCGCGTACAAGCTCAACCTGCGCGGCCCCAGCTACTCCATCACCAGCGCGTGCTCCACGTCGCTCGTCGCCACGCACGCGGCCTGCCAGAGCCTCTTGAATGAAGAGTGCGACCTGGCGCTGGCGGGTGGCGTGTCCGTGCACGTGAAGCACCCGGAGGGCTACCCCTTCGTGCCCGGCGGCATCGTGTCCCCGGACGGCCACTGCCGCGCGTTCGACGCGAAGGCGGAGGGCACGGTGTTCGGCAGCGGCGTGGGCGTGGTGGTGCTCAAGCGGCTGGCGGACGCCATTGAAGACGGCGACCACATCCACGCCATCATCAAGGGCAGCGCCATCAACAACGACGGCGCGCTGAAGGTGGGCTTCACCGCCCCCAGCGTGGAGGGCCAGGCCACCGTCATCACCGAGGCCCTGGGCGCGGCGGGCGTGGCGCCGGAGACCATCGGCTACCTGGAGGCGCACGGCACCGGCACGAAGATGGGTGACCCCATCGAGGTGCGTGCACTCAACAAGGCGTTCAAGTTCCGCTCGGCGGCGGCGAAGGCGAACCCGCCCAGGATTCCGGTGGGCTCGCTCAAGAGCAACATCGGCCACCTGGCCAACGCGGCCGGCGTGTCCAGCCTCATCAAGGCCGTGCTGACGCTGGAGCAGCGGCAGATTCCGCCCAGCCTCCACGTGACGGAGGTGAACCCGGAGATTCCGTTCGCGGGCGGCCCGTTCTTCGTCAACACGAAGCTCACCGACTGGCAGGCGAACCCCAAGCATCCGCGCCGCGCGGGCGTGAGCTCCTTCGGCGTGGGCGGCACGAACGCGCACATCGTGTTGGAAGAGGCGCCTGTCCTTCCCGCGTCCGGCGCGTCCCGGCCCGCGCAGCTCCTGGTGCTGTCCGCGAAGAGCGACGCGGCGCTGGATGCCGCGACGCAGAACCTGGCCGCGCACCTCAAGGCGCACCCCGCGCAGGCGCTGGCGGACGTGGCCTTCACGCTCCAGACGGGCCGTCAGGCCATGGCGAAGCGGCGCGTGCTGGTGTGCCGTGACCGAGACGACGCGCTCGCCGCGCTGGAGGTGGAGAATAGCCCCCGCCAGTGGACGAACACGCCGGACGTGCACGAGCGGCCGGTGGCCTTCCTGTTCCCCGGCCAGGGCTCGCAGTACGTGGGCATGGCGCGCGACCTGTACGCGTCCGAGCCGACCTTCAAGCGGCACCTGGACGCGTGCGCGGACAAGCTGACGCCGCACCTGGGCCTGGACCTGCGCACGGTCCTCTTCCCGGAAGCCTCCAAGGCGGGAGCGGCGACGCAGGCGCTGACGCGCACGGAGCTGACGCAGCCCGCGCTCTTCGCCGTGGAGTACGCGCTGGCGAAGCTGTGGATGGCCTGGGGCGTGAAGCCCTCCGCGATGCTGGGGCACAGCATCGGTGAGTACGTGGCAGCATGCCTCGCGGGCGTGTTCAGCCTGGATGACGCGCTGGCGCTGGTGGCCGCGCGCGGCAAGCTGATGCAGGGGCTGCCCTCGGGCGCCATGCTGTCCGCGAAGCTGGACGAGTCCGCGCTCAAGCCGCTGCTCCCCGCGAACGTCAGCGTGGCCGCCGTGAACGCGCCGGGCTTCACCGTCGTGGCCGGTCCCACCGACGCGGTGGACGCGCTCCAGGCAAAGCTGGAGGCGCAGGGCGTGGAGGTGTCGCGGCTGCACACGTCGCACGCGTTCCACTCCGCGATGATGGACCCCATCCTCGCGCCCTTCACCGAGCGCGTGCGCCAGGTGAAGCTCAACGCGCCCACCCTGCCCTTCCTGTCCAACGTGACGGGCACCTGGATTGAAGCGGCGCAGGCGACCGACCCGGGCTACTGGGCCACGCACCTGCGTCAGGCCGTGCGCTTCTCCGTGGGCCTCCAGGAGCTTTCCCGCAAGTGGCCGCAGGCGGCCCTGCTGGAGGTGGGCCCCGGCACGGTGCTCACCACGCTGGCGAAGCAGCAGCCGGGCGCGGAAGCGCGCGTACTCATCTCCTCCACGCGTCACCCGCGCGAGCAGGCGCCGGACCTCCAGGTGCTCCTGGGCGCGCTGGGCCGGCTGTGGCTGGGCGGCGTGACGGTGGACTGGAAGGGCTTCGCGGGCAACGAGCAGCGCCGCCGCGTGCCGCTGCCCACCTACCCCTTCCAGCGCGAGCGCTACTGGATCGACGCGAAGCCGCTGGGCGGTGGTGCCCGCGCGGACGCGCCCGCGTCGCTGGCGAAGCGCTCGGACGTGGCGGACTGGTTCTACGCGCCGTCGTGGAAGCTGTCCCCGCTACCCAAGGCGAAGGACGCGGCGGGCGCGGGCTGGCTGGTGCTCGCGGACGACACCGGCGTGGCGGAGGCCCTGGCGCCGAAGCTGGATGGAGACGTCTTCCGCGTCGTCCCCGGCGCGCGCTTCGAGCAGCGTCCGGACGGCACGTTCACGGTGGACCCGGCGCGCCGCGAGGACTTCTGCGCGGTGCTGGAGGCGCTGAAGAAGCAGGGCCGCGCATTCTCCAACGTGGTGCACCTGTGGAGCCTGTCGCGCGAGCCTGTGTCCCAGGAGAAGTCGCTGGACCTGGGCTTCCACAGCCAGCTGTTCCTCGCTCGCGCCCTGGGCGACACGGGCCATATCGAGCCGCTCACCTGGTCCGTGGTGACCAGCCGCTCCGCCCGCGTGGAGCAGGCGGACGCGCAGCTGCCGGAGCAGTCCCTGCTGGTGGGCCCCTCGCGCGTGCTGCCGCAGGAGTACCCGAACCTCGCGTGCCGCTTCGTGGACGTGGTGCCCGGCGACGCAAGCGCGGTGGCGGACCGGCTGACCGCGGAGCTGCGCGCCGAACCGCGTGACGCGGTGGTGGCCCTGCGTGGCCGCCAGCGTTGGGTGCAGACCTTCGAGCCCGTGCGCCTGGAGGCGGCCGGCGCGGAGGTGCTGCGCGACGGCGGCGCGTACCTCATCACCGACGGCCTCACCGGCATCGGACATGCGCTGGCGTCCGAGCTGGCCACGGTTCACCACGCGAAGCTGACGCTGGTGGAGACGGCGGACTTCCCCAGCCGCGGCCAGTGGACGGCGTGGGTGGAGAAGCACGGCGTGGAGGACGCGGTGTCCCGCCGCATCCAGCGCGCGCTGGCCCTGGAGCGCACGGGCGTGGAGATGCTGGTGCTGCCGGCGTCCCTCACCGAAGTGGAGTCCATGCGCGGCGTGGTGGACGCGGCGGTGGCGCGCTTCGGCCGCATCGACGGCGTCATCCACGCGGCGGGCGGCATGCAGGGCGCCACGCTGGGCACCATCGCGGAGACGGGCCCGGACGAGTGCGCCTGGCACTTCCGCCCGCAGGTGCACGGCGTGCGGGTGCTGGAAGAGGTGCTCCCGAAGGAAGGCCCCGCGTTCTGCCTCCTCGTGTCGTCGCTGTCGTCCGTGCTGGGCGGCCTGGGTCAGGTGGCGCAGGCCTCCGCCAGCGCCTTCATGGACGCCTTCGCGGAAGCGCGCACGGAGGGCTTCGCCTACCCGTGGCTGAGCGTGGACTGGGACGCGTGGCAGTTCGCGGACGCGCAGGCCATGGCGGAGCTGTCCCCCACGCTGGCCCAGTTCGCCATCCAGCCCGCCGAAGGCCTGGAGGCGCTGCGCCGCGCGCTGTCGCATGGCGAGAGTGGCCGGCTGGCTGTCTCCACCGGTGACCTGGCCGCGCGCCGCCGTCAGGGGCCTCGTGCCGCGAAGACGGAGAAGGGCAAGAAGGACGCGGCGAAGGGCAACAAGCACGCGCGGCCCTCCATCCTCACGCCCTACGCCGCGCCTCGCACGGAGCTGGAGAAGACCGTCGCGGGCATCTGGGAGCAGGTGCTGGGAATCGGCGGCATCGGCATCAACGACAACTTCTTCGAGCTGGGCGGCCACTCGCTGCTGGCCACGCAGCTGCGCAACCACATCCACGCGGTGCTGAAGGTGGACCTGTCGCTGCGCGGCCTCTTCGAGACGCCCACCGTCGCGGGCGTCGCCGGGCGCGTGGAGCAGGAGCTGGGCAAGCGCGCGGCCTCCACGGAGAAGCCCATCGCGGAGCGCCTGCGCACCGCGTTCCCCACCGAGCGCCCCGCCCTGCTCACCGAGTACCTGCGCCACCACATCTCGGAAGGCCTGCGCATCCCGCTGGACAAGCTGCCCGCCGACGGCAGCCTCAAGGGCTACGACCTGCACGCGCTGGGCGCGGAGCTGGAGTACGACCTGCGGCAGGACTTCAAGTTCCAGCTCTACCCGCACGAGGTGCAGGCGCACCCGTCCATCCCGGAGCTGTCCAAGTACCTGCTGGTGGAGATGGACCGCCTGCAGGACCCGCAGCGCTTCGCGGAGAACAAGCCGCTGTCCGCGTATCCGCTCAAGCCCTATCGCGCGCAGACGTCCGGCATGCAGCGCACCAACACGGCGAAGAAGAACCCGCCCATGGTGTTCGTGCACTCCAGCCCGCGCGCGGGCTCCACGCTGTTCCGCGTGATGCTCGCGGGACACCCGCGGCTGTTCTGCCCGCCGGAAGTGAACCTGCTCTTCTTCGAGGGCATGCGCGAGTGGCGCGAGAACATCGGCTTCGGCAGCGAGATGGAGTGGACCACGGGCGGCCTGCAGTGGGCGCTCATGGAGCTGGAGAAGCTGGACTCGCCCGCCGGCGCCGCGCTGGTGGACCGGCTGGTCGCGGATGACGTGTCCGCGCAGGACGTCTACCGCCGCCTCCAGGAGAAGTCCTCGCCCCGGCTGCTCGTGGACAAGACGCCCACGTACGCCATGGACGTGGAGACGCTGGAGCGCGCGGAGCGGATGTTCGAGGGCAACAAGTACATCTACCTCTACCGCCACCCGCTCCCGGTGATGGAGTCCATCCTCCGGATGCGCTTCGACCGCCTCTTCGCCGCCGGCCTCTTCGGCGACGCGGACGTGGACCCCTACGTGGTGGCGGAGACGGTGTGGGCCCTGTCCAACCGGAACCTGCTCAACTTCTTCGACGGCATCGGCCGCGAGCGCTGCCACTGGGTGCGCTACGAGGACCTGGTCGCGGACCCCACGAAGGTCATGACCGGCGTGGCCCGGTTCCTGGGGCTCGAGTTCGACGAGCGCATGGTCCAGCCGTACGACGGCAAGAAGGACCGCATGATGGGCGGCCTGGGCGACCCGAACATCCTCCAGCACCAGGGCATCGAGAAGAAGATGGGCGAGTCCTGGAAGCGGATCAAATGGCCCCGCCCCTTCGACGCCTCCACCCACGCGGTGATTGAGCGGCTGGGCTACTCCGTGGAGGGCGCCACGCCCACGCAGCCCCTGGTGACCGCGCAGCCGGTGGCCACGCCCGCCGCGAAGCAGAAGGTGTCCGCGGCGGAGGCGGAGAAGTTGCTGGAGAACATGGACCAGCTGTCGGACGAACAGGTGGCGGAGCTGCTCGCGGTGCTGGAAGACGCGGGCGGCGGTGACGGTGGTGGTAGCAGCAGCAGCGAGGACGCGGCCTGAACATGACGCCCGAAGAGAAGCGAGCACGCCTGGCGCAGCTCCTGAAGGACAAGTCGCGCCCTGCCTCGAAGCAGGCGCCCCTGTCCTTCGCGCAGGAGCGGATGTGGTTCCTGGACAAGTGGAGCCCCGGCAGCGCGGCGTTCCACATGCCCACCGCGGTGCGATTGACGGGCACCGTGGACACGGACGCGCTGCGCCGCGCCCTGGCCCTGCTGGTGGAGCGGCACGACACGCTGCGCACCACCTTCCAGGAGCGCGAAGGCGGCGGCGCGCAGGTCATCGCCTCCACGGGCGAAGTGCCGCTGGAGGTGATGGACCTCCAGGGACTGCCGGTGACCGAGCGCGAGGCTGAGGCCCAGCGGCGCGTGGTCACGCTCGCGCAGCAGCCGTTCAGCCTGGAGCAGGGGCCGCTGCTGCGCGCGGTGCTGATGCTCCTGGGCAACGGCGAGCAGGTGTTGCTGGTGGATCAGCACCACATCGTCTCCGACGGTTGGTCCATGGGCGTGCTCGTGCACGAGTTGGCGGTGCTGTACCGCGCGTGCCTGGAAGGTCAGCCCTCGCCGCTCAAGCCCCTGCCGCTGCAGTACGCGGACTGGGCGGCGTGGCAGAAGGAATGGCTCCAGGGCGCGGAGCTGGAGCGCCAGCTCACCTACTGGAAGAACCGGCTCAACCCCAACGCGCTGCTGGAGCTGCCCCAGGACAAGCCGCGTCCGGCGCTGATGAGTTCCAAGGGCGAGCGGCAGGTGATGCACCTGTCCCCCGCCCTCACCCAGGCGCTCAAGGCGCTGGGCCAGCGCGAGGGCCGCACGCTCTTCGTCACGCTGCTGTCCGCCTTCAACGTGCTGCTGTCCCGCTACACCGGGCAGGACGACATCGTGGTGGGCACGCCCATCGCGGGCCGTCCGCGCGCGGAGGTGGAGGGGCTCATCGGCCTGTTCGTGAACATGCTGGCGCTGCGCTCGGACCTGTCCGGCAAGCCCACGTTCAAGGAGCTGCTGAACCGCGTGCACGAGTCCACGCTGGACGCGTACGCGCACCAGGACATCCCCTTCGAGCGGCTGGTGGACGCGCTCAAGCCGGAGCGGCACCTCAGCCACTCGCCCATCTTCCAGGTGATGTTCGTCCTGCAGAACGCGCCCATGCCGGCCCTGGAGGCCCCGGGTCTGGTGATGGAGGCGAAGCCGGTGGACACCGGCACGACGAAGTACGACCTGTCGCTCCTGCTGGTGGACCTGCCGCAGGGCCTGCGCGTCATCGCCGAGTACAGCACCGACCTCTTCGAGCGCTCCACCGCGGAGCGGCTCCTGGGCCACTACCTGACGCTGCTCGAAGGCATCGTCGCGCAGCCGGACGTGCCCATCTCCCGCTTGCCGCTGCTGCCCGATGCCGAGCGGCAGCGCGTGATGAAGGACTGGAACGACACCGCCGTCACGCACCCGAAGGACGCGACGCTCACGTCGCTCATCGAGGCGCAGGTGGCGCGCACGCCGGACGCCGTCGCCCTGGAGTTCGAGGGCAGCCGCCTCACCTACCGCGAGCTGGACACCCGCGCGAACCAGCTGGCGCACGCGCTGCGCAAGCACGGCGTGGGACCGGAAGTCCGCGTCGGCCTGTGCGTGGAGCGCTCGCTGGAGATGGTGGTGGGCCTGCTGGGCACGCTGAAGGCGGGCGGCGCCTACGTGCCGCTGGATCCGGGCTACCCGCAGGAGCGCCTGGGTTGGATGCTGGAGGACGCGCGTCCGCCGGTGCTGCTGGTGCAGGAGCGGCTTCTCGCGCGGCTTCCGGCGTCGGATGCGAAGGTGGTGAAGCTGGACACGGGCTGGGAGGAGATTGCCCGCGAGCCCACCACCGCGCCCGCGCCGACTGCCACGCCGGACTCGCTGGCGTACATCATCTTCACGTCTGGCAGCACGGGCCGACCCAAGGGCGCGATGAACGCGCACGGCCCGGTGGTGAACCGCCTGTTGTGGATGCAGTCCGCCTACCAGCTCACGCCGCGGGACGTGGTGCTCCAGAAGACGCCGTTCAGCTTCGACGTGTCCGTCTGGGAGTTCTTCTGGCCGCTGATGACGGGCGCGAAGCTGGTGGTCGCGAAGCCCGGCGGACACCAGGACCCGAGCTACCTCAAGTCGCTGATTGCCTCCGCGTCCGTCACCACGCTGCACTTCGTGCCGTCCATGCTCCAGGCCTTCCTGGACGAGCCGGGCGTGGCCGAGTGCACGTCGCTGAAGCGCGTGGTGTGCAGCGGTGAAGCGCTGCCGCTGGAGCTGAAGGAGCTGTGCCTGCGCACGCTGCCCGGCGCGGGGCTGCACAACCTCTACGGCCCCACCGAGGCCGCGGTGGACGTGACGTTCCACGCGTGCCAGGCGAACGATGGCCGCCGCTCCGTGCCCATTGGCCGGCCGGTGGACAACACGCAGATCCGCATCCTGGACGCGGAGTTCCAGCCAGTGCCGCAAGGCGCGGCGGGCGAGCTGTACATCGGCGGCGTGCAGGTGGGGCGCGGATATCTGGCGCGGCCCTCGCTGACGGCAGAGCGCTTCATTCCGGATCCGTACGCGACGGTGCCGGGCGCGCGCATGTACCGCACGGGCGACGTGGCGCGGTGGCTGCCGGACGGAGAAATCGAATACCTGGGCCGCGCGGACTTCCAGGTGAAGATCCGCGGCCTGCGCATCGAACTGGGCGAGATTGAGTCCTCGCTGGAGAAGCACCCCACGGTGCGCCAGGCGGTGGTGCTCGCGCGCGAGGACCGGCCGGGACAGAAGCGGCTGGTGGCCTACGTCACCGGCAAGGACGCGAAGCCGGAGGGCGCGGCGCTGCGCACCTACCTGCTGGAGCGGCTGCCCGAGTACATGGTCCCGTCCAACATCGTGGTGCTGGAGCGCATGCCGCTCAGCCCCAACGGCAAGGCGGACCGCAAGGCGCTGCCCGCGCCAGAGTCCGGTGGCGCGGATCCTTCGCGGCCCTTCGTGGCGCCGGGGACGGCCATCGAGCAGCAGATCGCCCAGGCATGGAAGGACCTGCTCCACGTGGAGCAGGTGGGCCTGGACGACCCCTTCTTCGAGCTGGGTGGCAACTCGCTGCTCGCCCTCCAGCTCCACCGCCGGTTGACGGCGGAGCTGGGCGTGACGCTGGCGCTCACGGACCTCTTCCAGTACCCCACCGTGCGGGCACTGGCGGCGCGGCTGTCGCGCCGGGAGGACACGCCCTCGGAGGACGCGGCGCAGGCAGGCCGCTCCCGTGCCGAGGCGCGACGCACGGTCAACCGCCGCGCGGGAGCCTCGCGCGGTCGGGTGGAAACGGATGGAGACGCGGATGAGTGACACAGTGGGTGGTGGCGAGGAGCGCATCGCGATCGTCGGCCTGTCGGGCCGCTTCCCGGGTGCGCAGACGCTGGAGGGCTTCTGGGAGATGCTCCGGCGCGGTGGCGACGCGCGCCGCGTGCCCACGGACGCGGAGCTGGACGACGCGGGCGTTCCCCCTGCCCTGCGCGCCCATCCGCAGTGGGTGCGCTCCAGTTATGTGCTGGAGGGCGCCACGGAGTTCGACGCGGGCCTCTTCGGCTACAGCCCGCGCGAGGCGGAGCTGATGGACCCCCAGCAGCGCATCTTCATGGAGTGCGCGTGGGAGTCGCTGGACAACGCCGGCTACGACCCGGGCCGCTTCAAGGGCGCGGTGGCCGTCTACGCCAGCGTGAGCCTGAGCTCGTACCTGCTGCGCGCACTGATGCGGCAGCCGGACCTGATGGACGCGGCCGGTTCGTTCGGCGTGATGCTGGCCAACGACAAGGACTACGTGGCGACGCGCGTGTCCCACCGGCTGGGCCTGCGAGGCCCCTCCGCGACGGTGCAGACGGCGTGCTCCAGCTCGCTGGTGGCGCTCCACCTGGCGTGCCAGAGCCTGCTGTCCGGCGAGAGCGACATGGCGCTCGCGGGCGGCTCGTCCGTGTCCTTCCCGCAGACGGCGGGCTACCTCTACCAGGAGGGGATGATCTTCTCGCCGGACGGCTACTGCCGCGCGTTCGACTCGAAGGCCAACGGCACCGTGCGCGGCGCGGGCGCGGCGGTGGTCGTGCTCAAGCGTCTGTCCGACGCGCTGAAGGACGGCGACACCATCCACGGCGTGCTGCTGGGCACGGCGGTGAACAACGACGGCGCGGGCAAGGTGGGCTTCACCGCGCCCAGCGTGGAGGGCCAGGCCGCGGTCATCGCGGAGGCGCTCGCCATCTCTGGCGTCACGCCGGACGACATCCAGTACGTGGAGGCCCACGCGACAGGCACCCCGCTGGGCGACCCGATTGAAGTGGCCGCGCTCAACCATGCCTTCGGTGGAAAGGAGACGGGCCAGAAGCGCGTGGCGCTGGGCTCGCTCAAGGCGGCCATCGGCCACCTGGACGCGGCGGCCGGCATCGCGGGCGTGGTGAAGACAGTGCTCGCCATGGAGCACGGCGAGATTCCCGCGAGCCCCCACTTCCAACAGGCCAACCCCGTCATCGACTTCGACGCGGGGCCCTTCTTCGTGCCCTCGCAGCCCCGTCCGTGGACGTCCGCGAACGGGCCTCGTCGCGCGGGCGTGAGCGCCTTCGGCATCGGCGGCACCAACACGCACGTCATCCTGGAGGAGGCCCCGAAGAGCGCCGCCCCCGCGCCGTCGCGCCGTGCGTGGCACGTGCTGCCCCTGTCCGCCCGCACGCTCGCGGCGCTGGACGCGGCGACGGAGCGGCTGGCCGCGCACCTGGACGCGAATCCGAACGTGTCCCTGGCGGACGTGGCCTACACGCTCCAGGTGGGCCGGCATGCGCACGAGCATCGCCGCGCGGTGGTGGTGAAGGACGTGGCGGATGCGAAGGCGGCGCTGCGGGACGCTCGGCGGCTGCTGGGTGGCTCCGGCACCAATACGCGCCGGCCGGTGGTGTTCCTCTTCTCCGGCCAGGGTTCGCAGTACGTGGACATGGGCCGGGGCCTCTACGAGCAGGAGCCCGCCTTCCGCACGGAGGTGGACGCGTGCGCGGAGAAGCTGAAGCCGCACCTGGGCCTGGACCTGCGCACCGTGCTCTATCCGCCCGCGGACGGGCGCGAGAAGGCCACCGAGCAGCTCAAGCAGACGTCCCTCACGCAGCCCGCGCTGTTCGTCATCGAGTACGCGCTCGCGAAGCTATGGGCGTCCTGGGGTGTGACGCCGCAGGCGATGGTGGGCCACAGCATCGGTGAGTACGTGGCCGCGTGCCTGTCCGGCGTGTTCAGCCTGGACGACGCGCTGGCGCTGGTGGCCACGCGCGGCCGGCTGATGCAGTCGCTGCCCTCGGGCTCCATGTTGTCCGTGCGGATGACGCCGGAGGCTCTGGCACCGCTGATGGATGCGCGCATCTCCGTGGCCGCCGTGAACGCGCCGGGCTTCACCGTCGTGGCGGGCCCCACCGACGCGGTGGACGCGCTCCAGGCGAAGCTGGAGGCGCAGAAGGTGGAGGTGTCGCGGCTGCACACGTCGCACGCGTTCCACTCCCACATGATGGACCCCATCGTGGAGGAGTTCCGCCAGTCGGTGGCGAAGGTCGCGCGCAAGGAGCCGAAGGACCTCTACCTGTCCAACGTCACCGGCACCTGGGTGACGCGCGAGGACGCGGTGAGCCCGGCGTACTGGGCGCGTCACCTGCGCGACGCCGTGCGATTCCAGGACTCGGCGACGCTGCTGTTGAACGACCCCGAGCACGTCTTCCTGGAGCTCGGCCCCGGCAACGCGCTGGCCACGCTGGTGCGCCGCAACGCCGCCGAAGGCACCTTCCCGGCCATCCTCTCGACGCTGCCCGCGCCGCGCGACGCCCAACAGGACGCGCTCACGCACGCCACGGATGCGTTCGCGAAGCTGTGGCTCGCGGGCGCGAAGTCGACTGCCGGCCGCGCCTACAAGGGCGAGGCCCGCCGCCGCATCCCCCTGCCCGCCTACCCCTTCCAGCGCGAGCGCTACGACCTGCTCAAGGGCCCGCCGCCCGCGCTGCCTCGCGCCGCCGCCGCGCGGACTGTGACGACGCAGGGCGTGGAGTTGACCGTCCCCGCGTGGCCGCGCACGCGCGCCTCGCCGCAAGTGCCGTCGCTTTCCGGCCAGCGCTGGCTGGTGCTGGAAGCGGACACGCCGGTGGCTGCACGCGTGTCGGAGCGGCTGCGCCAGGCGGGCGCGGACGTGGTGTCGCTCGTCGCGGGACAGGGCGCGTCGGATCCAGTGACGAAGCGCTTCGCCGTGGATGTGGCCTCGCCCGACGCGCTGAGCGAGCACCTGGAGCGCCTGCGTGGCGAGGACTGGACGCCCGCGCATATCGCCTACCTGTGGCCGCTGGTGAAGGAGCCGCGCGACCTGGAGTCGGGGCTCGCGACGTCCGTCCACGGACTGCTCGCGCTGGCGAAGGCCGTGGGCCCGGGCGCGGCGAAGACGCCCGTGATGCTGGACGTGGTGACCACCGGCGCCCAGGACGTCACGGGTGAAGAGCCGTTGCTGCCCTGGCAGGCGGCCGCGGTCGGTGCCAGCCGCGTGCTGCCGCAGGAGTACCCCGGCCTCACCGTGCGCGCCGTCGACGTCACCTGGCCCGCGCCGGACGAGTCCGCGTCCGGCCCGTGGCTGGAGCGGATGGTGACGGAGCTGGCCGCCGGCAAGGACCCCGTGGTCGCGCTGCGCGGTCCGTACCGGCACGTCGAGGCGTTCGAGACCATCGACGTCCCGGCCTCCACGGAGCAGGCCGGACTCAAGGACGGTGGGGTCTACGTCATCGTCGGGGGTCTGGGCCGCGTGGGCCTTGCGCTCGCGGAGCAGCTCACGCAGGCGGTGAAGCCGAAGCTCGTGCTGCTGTCTCGCCGCACGCTGCCCGCTCCCGGAGAATGGGACGCGTGGCGCGCGGGCCATGACGCGCAGGACGCGACGTCCAAGGCCATCGACCGCATGCGCGCATTGGAGCGCTCAGGCGCACAGGTCCTGGCGCTGCGCGCGGACGCGGGCATCCCCGGTCAGCTCGACAAGGCGCTCCAGGTCGCGGAGTCGAAGTTCGGCCGCATCGACGGCGTCTTCTACGCGGCCGGCGACGGCGGCATGGCCACCCGCATCTCCGTGGCCGAGGCCACGCCGGAGGCCACCACTCCGCTGCTGTCCGGCCGCTTCGGAGGCCTCACGCAGCTGGCGGAGGCGCTGTCGTCACGGCAGCCGGACTTCGTCATCGTGCAGTCCTCCCTCACCGTGGTGCTGGGCGGCATGGCGGTCAGCGCGGTAGCGGCGGCGCACTCCGGCATGGACGCGGTGGCGGCCCGGCAGGCCCGGCTGGGCGGCACCCGCTGGTACACCGTGGACTGGGACGTGTGGGGCGTGGGCGAGGGCTTCCGGCCCGACGCCGTCATCTCCCCCACCGAGGGCTTCCGCCTCCTGCGCGCGCTGCTCACCCAGCCCACCGGAGGACGCTTCCTCGCGTCGCTCGGGTCACTGGAGGCGCGGCGTCAGGTGGCTCGCGACGGTGCCTCCACCTCCCGCGCGGGCGGAAGCGCCAGCGGCAAGCACCCGCGTCCCCCGCTCGCCAACGCCTTCGTCGCGCCGCGCGACGAGACCGAGGAGAAGGTCGCCGCGCTCTGGCAGGACCTGCTGGGCTTGGAGTCGGTGGGCATCACCGACAACTTCTTCGAGCTGGGCGGCCACTCGCTGCTGGGCGTGCAGTTGCTGTCGCGCATCCGCGAGGCCTTCCAGGTCGAGCTGTCCATGCGCGCCCTCTTCGAGTCCCCCACCGTGGAGGTGATGACGGTGGCCATCGTGGAGGCGAGCGCCAGTCAGCTCGACCCCGAAGCCCTGGAAGCCATGCTCGCGGAGCTGGAGCAGAGCTGAAATCCCCCTAGCAACGCCGGGCCCGCGCGCACTCCCGTAGTACGGTGCGCGGGCCCTTGACCCTCCTGCCCCCCAGGAGAAAGAGACTTGGAATGAGCCTCGCGCAACGCCTGACCATCACCCAGCCCATGCGGGTCTTCTGGATCACCTGGTTCGGCCAGCTCATCTCGATCCTCGGCTCCGGCCTCACGTCCTTCGGCGTGGGCGCGAAGGTCTTCCTCGACACGCGCTCCACCACGCAGTTCGCGCTGCTGTCCTTCTTCGCGCTCGCCCCCATGGTGGTGCTGTCCCCCATCGCGGGGACGCTCATCGACCGGTGGGACCGCCGCCGCGCCATGCTGCTGGCGGACCTGGGCAACGGCTTCACCACCCTGCTCATCTTCGGCATGTTGATGGCCAGCGACCGGGGGATGTTCAAGCTCGAGACCTGGCACTTCTACCTGCCCGTCTCCCTGGGCTCGTGCTTCGGCGCCTTCCGCTGGCCGGCCTTCTTCGCCACCGTGACGCTCATCGTGCCCAAGCAGCACCTGGGCCGCGCCAACGCCATGGCGGAGGTGGCCAGCGGCGCCAGCCAGATCCTCTCCCCCATCATCGCGGGAGCGCTCATCGACAGCGTGGGCCTGGTGGGCGTGCTGACGGTGGACGTCTGCAGCTTCCTCATCGCCGTCACCACCCTGCTGATGGTCCGCTTCCCTCGGCCCGTCGCCTCCGAGGCGGGCCAGCAGGGCAAGGGGTCGCTGCTCACGGAGATGAAGCAGGGCTGGAGCTTCATCAGCGCGCGCAAGGGGCTCTTGTCCCTGATGGCCTTCACCGGCGTGGCCGTGCTGTGCATGGACCTGGTGGTGCTGTTGATCACCCCCCTGGTGCTCGCCTTCACGGACATCTCCACGCTGGGCCGCATCGCGTCCATCGCGGGCGTGGGCGCGCTCCTGGGCGGCATCGGCATGGGCGTGTGGGGCGGCCCCAAGAACCCGCTGTACGGCATCCTCGGCTTCCATGCGTTTTCGGGCGTGGTGCTCTTCATGGCCGCGCCGTCGCCCAGCGTGCCGCTGGTCGCCGCCGCCGCCGCGCTCTATCTGTTCACCATGCCCCCCGTGATGGCGGGCATCCAGTCCATCTGGCAGCGCAAGATTCCCTCGGACCTCCAGGGTCGCGCCGCCGCCGTGAAGCGGATGGTCATCCTCTGCGTGTCGCCGTTCGCGAGCCTCATCGCGGGGCCGCTCGCGGATGACATCTTCGAGCCCGCCATGCGCGAGGGGGGCGTGCTCGCCAGCACCATGGGCCGCCTGCTGGGCGTGGGCCCGGGGCGCGGCATCGCCGTCATCTTCATCGTCCTGGGCCTGCTGACGCTCGCGAACGTCACGGTCGGGTGGCTCAACCCGCGCCTGCGCAACCTGGACAAGGAGCTGCCGGACGCGCTCCCGGACACGCCGCCCGCCGCCGCTGGACGCGCGAGGAAGGCACGCTCACCCTGCCCGGCCTGCACGGCAAGGTGGAGGTGCTGCGCGACACGTGGGGCGTGCCTCACATCTTCGCCAGTGACGAGCACGACCTGTTCTTCGCCCAGGGCTACGTGCACGGGCAGGACCGGCTGTGGCAGCTGGAGATGGGCCGCCGGCTGGTGGACGGACGGCTCGGGACCCTGCTGGGCCCCATGGGCGTGGGCGCGGACACGTTCCTGCTCACCATGGGCCTGCGCGACATGGCCGAAAAGGCCTGGGCGCAGGTGGACCCGGAGGCGCGCGCCATCCTGGAGGCCTACAGCGCGGGCATGAACGCGCGCATCGCCGCGGAGCCGCTGCCCTACGAGTTCACCGTGATGGCCACGGCGCCCGCGCCGTGGACGCCCGTGGACTCGCTCGCGCGCGGCAACATGCTGGCGCTGATGCTGGGCGGCAATCACCGCATCGAGCTCTTCCGCGCGCGGCTGGTGGCGGCGGTGGGCGAAGACGTGGCCAACGCGCTGCTGCCGCAGAACGCGCCGGAGACGCCGCTCATCGTTCCGAAGGAGGCGCGCCTGCCGGGCCTGAAGAATGTGAAGGCGATGTCCGGCCTGGACAGCGTGGACGATGTGCTGGGCGACCCCAACATCGTCTCCGGCAGCAACAACTGGGTGGTGCACGGCCAGCGCACGAAGAGCGGCCAGCCGCTGCTCGCCAACGACGTGCACATCCCGCTGAGCATGCCGTCCACCTGGTACGAGAACGGCCTGCACGGCGGCCGCTTCCAGCACGTGGGCTTCTCTCTGCCCGGCGTGCCCATGCTGATTGTCGGCCACAACGGGAAGGTGGCCTGGGGCATGTCCAACCTGGGGCCGGACACCCAGGACTTCTACATCGAGAAGCTGGACGACCCGAAGGCGCCCAAGAAGTACCTCTACCAGGACGTCTGGCACGACCTGGAGGTGCGCCGCGAGGAGATCCCCGTCAAGGGCGGCGCGCCCGTGGTGCTGGAGGTGCGGAGCACCCGCCACGGCCCGCTGATGAATGTCGTCATGGCGGAGGACCTGAAGGACAGCGAGCCCCTGTCGCTCAGGTGGGCGCACCGGGAATGCCAGCCGCTCATCAACGCCGTGCTCAAGCTCAACCTGGCGACGGACTGGGAGTCCTTCCGCGCCGCCATGAAGTGCTGGGAGGGGCCGGGCCAGAACTTCGTCTACGCGGACACGGCCGGCAACGTGGGCTACCAGGCCACGGGGAAGATTCCCATCCGCCAGGGACACCAGGGCCTCATCCCCATGCCGGGCTGGACGGGCGAATCCGAGTGGACGGGCTTCATCCCCTTCGAGGAACTGCCCGCGTCCTTCAACCCGCCCGCGGGCTACGCGGCCACGGCGAACAACAAGATTACGTCCGACGACTACCCGCACCTCATCGCGCACAACTGGTTCCCCGGCTACCGCGCGAAGCGCATCACCGACCTGCTGGAGGCGGGCACGCAGCACACCGTGGAGTCCATGCGGGACATCCAGGCGCAGACGTACTCGCTGCCCGCGGAGACGCTGCGCCCCTACTTCCTGGCGGCGGCGCTCCCGGCGGACGACCTCCAGCGCCAGGCGGTGGACGCGCTGAAGGCGTGGGACCTGCGCTTCGAGCCGGAGGCCGTAGGCGCCACGGTGTTCCAGGCCTGGTACATCGAAGTGCTGCGCAAGCTGCTCCAGCACAAGCTGGAGCCGTCGCTGGTGAAGGAATACCTGATGGGCCAGTACGAACGGCACGGCAGCCTGCACATGCCCTTCGTCATCGGCCTGATGTCCCAGCCGGACAGCGCCTGGTGGGATGACCCGAAGACGCCGGAGAAGGAGACGCGCGACGACATCCTCCGCGCGGCCCTGGGCGTGGCCATCGCATGGCTTGCGAAGACGTACGGCCCGAAGCCCGAGGCGTGGGCCTGGGGCCAGGTGCACCAGCTGACCTACGCGCACCAGCTGCTGGGCGGGCCCGCCATCCCCGGCCCCATCCGGCGCGTCTTCAACAGCCGCCCGGTGCCGGCCCGGGGCGACAACTACTCCGTGGACGGCGCGTCGTTCGTCTGGAGCAACCCCTTCAAGGTGGTCCACGGCACCGCGCTGCGGATGATTGTCGACCTGGGGGATTTGTCCCGCTCCGTGTCCATCCACTCGCCGGGGCAGTCGGAGCACCTGTTCCACAAGCACCGCGACGACTTGATGGAGCTCAACCGCAAGGTGGAGTTCCACCCCATGCTCCACACGCGCCAGGCCGTGGAGCAGCACCGCGAGGCCACGCTGACGCTCACGCCCGCGGTGGCCCTGGCCAAATAAAACAACCCGGACTTGAAGGCCGTCACTCCCCCCGGAGCGACAGGCCTTCAGGCCCGGGTTCCATTGCTTTCAGGCTCCAGCGGGAGCCGGCACTCGTATTCGCGTCGAATTCCCCCTCAGAAACTCGACGCTTCCCCCTTCTATGTGCCAGCCCCTGCGGTCCCCCCCATTTCCCGCGCGTGCCGCGGTGAGCTAAGAAGTCCCCCGACTCCGTGACTCACCGTGTTGCTGCTGCGCGGGCCCCCCTGCTTCCCGTGCTGCGATGAAGGAACAGTACCGGGACCCTCTGTTTCGATCTGTGAAGCGGCCCACAAGCCCGGTGTGAAGGCGTTCACACCCGCCGGACTTGTCCACCGGACCTGGATGGGAGGCTTCCCTACCTGCATCCAGGGATTCCGGGCAGAATGGACCTCCCCCCATGTCCTACGCGCAGCTGCTGGCCGAAATCCCCATGTTCGAGAGCCTCGGCCGGGAGGACCTGGAGAACATGTCGTCGCTCCTCCAGCCCCGGCGCTTCGCGAGGGGGGAGGTCATCTTCCACCGGGGGGACGTGGGCACCGCGCTGTTCATCATCCGGCGCGGCCAGGTGGCCATCCGGCTCTCCTCCAGCGAGGGGCGCGAAATCACCCTGGCGCTGCTGGACCGGGGGGACGCCTTCGGGGAGCTGTCGCTGCTGGACGGCGAGATGCGCTCCACGGACGCGATGGCGCGCGAGGAGGCCCACCTCCTGACGCTCCAGCGAGATGACTTCCGGCGCTACCTGGAGACGCGGCCGCAGGTGAGCCTGGCGCTGCTGGCGAACATGAGCCGGCTGGTGCGGCGCACGACGCAGCTCGTGTACGACTCGGCGTTCCTGGACGCGCGGAGCCGGCTGGTGCGGGTGCTGCTGGAGCTGGCGAAGACGCAGGGGAAGCAGGCCCCCGACGGGCTGGTCATCACCCCCAAGCTCACGCAGTCGGAGCTGGCCAACCTGTGCGGCGTCACCCGCGAGAGCGTCAACAAGTGGCTGCGCTACTACGTGCGCGAGGGGATGCTCAGCTTCGAGGGCGGGCAGATCATCCTCCTCCAGCCGGAGCGGCTGGGCCAGGACGCGGAGTAGCCGTCAGGCGCGCACGCGGAAGAGGGACAGGGGCTCGTCACGGCCCTTCACCCGCACCGGGGCCAGGGGCTCCAGCGCGAAGCCGTCAGCGTCCAGGAGCGCTCGCGTGGCGTCCGTCACCAGCACCTCGCCCGGGCGCGCGACACCGCACACGCGGGCCGCGACGTTGGTGGCGTCTCCCACGGTGGCGTACTGGAGGTAGCGCTCCGAGCCGATGTTGCCCGCGGCCACCGGGCCGGAGTTGAGCCCGATGTGCACCTGAATCTCCGGCACGCCCTCCGCCCGCCAACGGGCGTTGAGGTCCGCCAGGGCCTGTTGCATCTCCACGGCCGCGCGCACGGCCCGGTCCGCGTCGTCCGGCCGGGCGAAGGGGGCGCCCCACACGGCCATCAGCGCGTCGCCGATGTACTTCTCCAGCGTGCCCTCGTGGCGGAAGACGACGTCCGCCATCACCGGGAAGTACGCGTTGAGCATGTCCACCACCTGCCGGGGCTTGAGGCGCGAGGACATGGCGGTGAAGCCGGTGATGTCGGAGAAGAGGATGGTGACGTTCGCCTCGCGCACCTCCAGCGGCACGCCTCGCAGCGCCTTCAGCTGGCGCACGACGTCCGGCGGGAAGAAGCGCTGGTAGGCATTTCTCAGCACCGCCTCCTCCTCCAGCCGCCGCGCCAGGTGCGCGTGGTCCAGCGAGATGGCGGCCTGGTTGGCGAAGGCGGTGAGGAACTCCAGGTCCTCGTCGGTGAAGAGGCCTCCCTGCGTGAGGCTGTCCAGGTACAGCACGCCCAGCACCGCGTCCCGCGTGCGCAGGGGCACGCACAGCGAGGCGCGGATGGATTGGCGGAAGACGGAGTCCGCGCCCACGAGCCGCGCGTCGTCCTGCGCGTCGGTGAAGAGGGCCGCCACGCCGCGCGAGTGCACGTAGTCCACGATGTGCTGGCTGTAGAAGCGCTCCGGCAACGCCCCACCCCGCGCGCCACGGGACACCCGCGGCTCCAGCGTCCCCGTGTCGCGGTCCACCAACAGCACCGCCGCCCGGTCCACCGCCCAGATTTGAAAGACGAGCTGGAGCACGCGCTCCAGCAGCCCGTCCACCGGGCCCGGGGACGACAGAACCTGGCCCACCTTGAGCAGCACCTGGAGCTTGTCGCGGGTGCGGTCCGGAGAGCGCGTGTCGAGCAGCGCCTCCATGGTGGACCCGCCGGAGAAGCGCGTCTCCAATGGCTGCGTGCGCAGCGGGCCCCAGCCGTCCGGCAGCGGCGTGTCCAGGGACACCAGCCGGAAGAACACCTCGCCGCAGCGGAAGGACTGGCCGTGGCCCAGCTCCTGGCGCGACACGCGGTGTGGCCCCACGAAGCTGCCGTTCTTGCTGTCCAGGTCCACCAGCACCACGCGCCCGCCCGCGCGCTCCAGCCGGGCGTGGCGCCGCGACAGGCTGGGGTGCGGCACGCGGATGCCGTTCTCCTCGGTGCGGCCGATGGTGGTGGTGCCCTCCGGCAGCATCACCACCCGTTCATCCACCTGGCCTGGATTGAGGATGACGCGCATGGGCTCAAGACCGCGTGGAGGGGGCAGGCTTCAGGTGGGCCCCTTGGCCGTGAAGGCACCGGGCCGGGGCGGGGATGCGGGCGCTTCCAGGACAGCGGGGGCCACCTGTTCGGAGGTGCGGTCCGCGGAGGACTCGGACTGGCTGCCGTGGCGGGCCACCACCTCGCGCACCGCGAGCGACGGGCCTCTGGGCCCTGGCAGGTGGCGGTCTCCGGCGAGGCGGCAGTCAAAGGCGTCCTGGAGCCGTGCGGCCAGCGTCTCGCTCACCAGCACCTGGTCGCGCGCGGCGACGGTGGCGAGCCGGGCCGCGGTGTTCACCACGTCGCCCAGCACCGTGTGGTCCAGGCGCCCGCGCCCGGCCGCGCCCACGTTGCCGGACAGCACCGGCCCGGTGTCCACGCCCATGCAGACGCCATGGGCATACGGAGACGCGTCACCGCCGCTCCACGCCAGGCCCTGCAGCCGCTGCTTCACCGCGAGGCAGGCGTCCAGCGCGCGCGACACGTGGCCTTCGCCCTGGAAGACGGCCATCACGGCGTCGCCCAGGAACTTGTCCACCACGCCGCCGCGCGACTCCAGCTCCGGGAGGATGACCTCGAAGTTGGCGTTGAGCCGGCGCAGCGCGGACTCCGGCGGGTGCTCCCGGGTGACGGCGGTGAAGTCCGCGACGTCCAGGAAGGCCACCGTGGCGTCCACCTGCTCGCCCGCGAGCGCGCCGGGGCCACGCACCAGCGGCAGCACCCGGTCCACGATGCCGCCGTGGACGAACATGCGCAGCAGCGCGTTCTCCTCCGTGGAGCGCACCGCGCGGCGCAGCTCCGCCACGTGGCGCACCGTCTTGGCCAGCGTGGACTCCAGGTCGTCCAGGTCCACCGGCTTCACCAGGAAGTCGAACGCGCCCCGGTTCATCGCCGTGCGCAGGTTGGGCAGGTCGCCGTACGCGGAGACCATGACCACCTTCACCAGCGGATCCACCTCGCCCACGCGCGACAGGAAGGTGAGCCCGTCCATGCGCGGCATGTTCAGGTCGCACAGCACCGCGTGCGTGTCCGGGTGCTGGCGCAGGGCCTCCAGCGCCTCCTCGCCGTCGCGCGCGAAGACGAAGCGGTAGACGCCGTCGCGCACGTGCCGGCGGAAGCGCTGGCGCATGAGCAGCTCCACGTCCGGCTCGTCGTCCACCACCAGCACCGTGGCGGCCTGCCCGGCGCGGCCCGCCTCCACCAGCGCGACGAAGGCCGAGGCCAGCTCGCGCGCGGACGTGAAGCGCTGCGCGAGCGTCGGGTGCAGGGCGCGCTGGAAGAAGGCGTCACCGCCAGCGCCCAGCTCCGGCACCAGCTGCGAGACGGGCACCGCGGGAGGGTGGAAGGCGCCTCGCAGGAGCGCGCCCACGGACTCAGGCCCGTAGGGGAACTGGCCGGTGAGGGCGCGGTAGAGCACCACCGCGAGCGACCAGAGGTCCGCTCTCGCGTCCAGGTCCGGGTCGGCGCGCAGCTGCTCCGGGCTCATGTAGCGCAGCGTGCCGGTGAGGCCCTCCGCCTGCGCGGGCGTGCTGGTGGGGATGAGCGAGCGCGCGAGCCCGAAGTCGAGCACCTTCACCACCTCCTCCCCGTCCACGTGGGCGAGGAAGAGGTTGGCGGGCTTCAGGTCGCGGTGGACGAGCCCCGCCGCGTGCGCCGCCGCCAGCGCCCGGGACACCGGCGTGACGAGCGCGGCCACGCGGGCCGGGGACAGGCGCCCCTGCTGGGTGAGGCGCGTCTCCAGGTCCTCGCCCTCCAGCAGCTCCATGACGATGTACGGCACGCCGCCGTCCACGCCGGAGTCGTGCACCTGCACCACGTGCGGGTGGCGCAGCCGGGCCACGGACTGGGCTTCCTGTTCGAAGTGGCGGTGGGCCTCCGGCGTGCGCGCCACGACGTCGGAGGCGATGAGCTTGAGGGCCACGTGCCGCTGGAGTTGCAGGTCGACCGCGCGCCAGATGGCACCCATGCCACCGCCGCCAATCCTGCGCTCCAGCGCGTACCTGCCGCCCAGTGGGCGCCCGGTGTCCATCGGCCCTGTGTCTCCGTCCCGGCGGGCACGGCCTGGCGCGCGTGCCTCGCGAAGCCGGGAATGATGGCACACTTGACCCCTCCCCTGGCGTGCCCATTCGGTGCCGAGCCCGAAGCCCCCGAGCCCGGCTGCACGCCCGGTGTGGGAGGAGGAACGTCAGGTACGGGTCAGCGCCTGGGCGAGCCGGGGCAGGACCTCCCCCGCTCGCGCCTCCACGCGCACATCCGCGAGGCCATCGCCCCGGCTCTCCCCGATGTTGAGGATGCCAATGGGCATGTGCTGCTCCGCCGCGCGCGTGACGAAGCGATAGCCGGAGTAGACCGTCAGCGACGAGCCCACCACCAGCAGCGCGTCCCCCTCCTCCACGAGCGCGAACGCGTCCTGCACCAGCGGCGCCGCGACGTTGTCCCCGAAGAACACCACGTCCGGCTTCAGCGTCCCGCCACAGCGCGTGCACGCGGGGACGCGGAAGCCCTCCACGGCCTCCTGCGACAACTCCGCGTCGCCGTCCGGACGCAGCTCCACGATGGTGTGCGCGAAGTCCGGGTTGAGGCCCAGCATCCGCGCCTGGAGCGACGCGCGAGGCTCCTGCGCGCCACACGCCAGGCAGCGCACCCGCGACAGCGCGCCGTGCAGCTCCAGCACGCGCTCACTGCCCGCCGCGTGGTGCAGGCCGTCCACGTTCTGGGTGATGAGCCCGGGCACCACGTCCGCCTTCTCCAGCGCGGTGAGCGCGAAGTGCGCGTCGTTGGGCCGGGCGGTGGTGAAGCGCGGCCAGCCCAGCAGGCTGCGCGCCCAGTAGCGCTGACGCACCTCCGGCTGGTGCAGGAACTCGCGGTGCTGGATGGGGTTGCGCACCTTGTGGCGCGTCTCCGGGCCGCGATAGTCGGGGATGCCGGACTCGGTGCTGATTCCGGCTCCGGTGAGCACCACGACGCGGCGTCCGCGCAGCAGCTTGGCCAGGGCGTCCACACCCGCGTCCGGCGGGAGGGCGGCGACAGGGGAGTCCGTGAGGAGCGTCATTCCACCCTCCGTATAACGTGGCCCATTCGTGCTCGCTCCAGGGCCTTGGCGCTTCTGACGAGGCGATTACCGGACGAGCGCGTCCCTGGCGGGGTCCGCGGGCTTCGGCGTGGCCATGGCGGCCTTGATGTCCCTGCGCGCGGCGGGGGGCAGCTTGGCGATCCAGCGGTCCATCGCCTGGCGCAGCTCCGGCACGGAGGACTCCTCGTCGGGGAGCGATGCGGCCTCCTGGCGGGCCTCGGCGGCGAGCCGGACGGCGCGGGCCGGGTCCTGCTTCGCGTCCCACAGCGCGCGGGCCAGCATGTAGCGCGCGGCGGGGCGCTCCGCGGGTCGGGGCCGGGCGCGCTCCCAACCGGCGACGGCCTGCTCCAGCGGGGCCAGCGCCTCGCGCGGACGGCCGAGCACCATGTACGTGCGCCCCAGGTCCACCAGCGCCCCCGTCCAGCCGCCGTTCACGTCGTCTGGCAGGGACGTCTGGAGCGCGGCGGCGCGCTGGAAGTACGGCAGGGCCTGGTCCGGCTGGTTGCGGTAGCTGAGCGTCTGCCCCATGCCCCGGAGCACCAGCGCCAGCGTGGGGTGGTCCGGGCCCAGGCTCTTCTCCACCTGCTCGAGCGCCGTGGCGAAGCGCTGGGTGGCCTCCTCCAGGCGGCCCATGTGCACCAGCAGCGTGCCGATGTTGTTGACGATGATGGCCACCGTGGAGCTGTCGCGCCCCTCCGTCTTCTCCGCGATGCTCAGCGCGCGTTCGTAGAGGGGCAGCGCCTCCTCGCGCTTGCCCTGGTACTGGAGCGCCAGCGCCAGGCTGTTGAGCGCGTCCGCCACCTGCGGGTGGTCCTGGCCCAGCGAGCGCTCCAGCAGCGCCAGCGCGCCCCGGGCCAGCCGCTCCGACTGAACGAAGTCGCCCTGCTGCCAGCGAACGCTGGCCTGCTCCAGGCGGATGCGCGCCACGTCCGGGTGCTCGGGCCCCAGCGCTCCGCGCACGGTGCCCAATGCGCGCTCGTACAGGCCCAGGGCCTCCTCCGCGCGCCCCTGTGAGCGGCGCACGGTGCCCAGCTCCACGCGCACGTCCGCGACCTCCAGGGCCTCCGGGCCGAAGCGCTTCTCCAGGAAGGACAGCGCGCGGGTGAGCTGTTCGTGGGCCTCCGGGTAGCGGCCCTGGCGTGACAACAGCCGGCCCAGGTTCATGGCGAGCGCGCCGGCCAGCTCCCTGCTGGCGCCCAGCCGCTCCACCGCGGCGCTGGCGCGCTCCGCGGCCTGCTGTCCCTGGACGTAGTGGTCCAACCGCTCGCCCGTCACGCGCACCGCCAACGTCCACGCCCGGGCGGCGGCGTCGTCGTTGCGGCCGGCCTCCGCGGTCCACGCGGCCTGGAGCACCGTGGCCTCCGCGCCCCGGTAGTCTCCGGCCCCGTCCTTCAGCTCCGCGAGCAGCAGCAGCGCGTCCGCGGCGCCGGACCAGTCCCCCGCGGCGCGCGCCGACTGGGCCACCGGCTCCACGCGCGCCACTCCCTGCGAATAGCGGCCGGCGGCGCGCAGCGCCCTTGCGTCCACGAGCGCCTGGAGCAGCGCCACCGTGCGGTCCCTTGCAGCGGGATCATCGGATGAGGAGTGGCCGCGCGACGTCAGCGCCTCCACGTCCGAGCAGCCCGCCAGCGGCGTCAGCCCCTCGACCGCGCGGGGCGCCCGCTCCACCAGGTCCGGGTCCGCCTGCGTGAACAACTGCGTGAGCGCGGCCACGTCCGCGAGCCGCGCGTCCAGGCAGCGCATGCGCAGCGCCATCACCGCTTCGCTCTGCTCGTGGCGCACGCGGGTGGCCTCGCAGGCCGCAGTGCGGGTCGTCACCCACGCGGCGGTGTACGAGTCCAGCCCCCGGCGCACGTGCCTGAAGGCGTCGTGCGCGAAGCGGCGCTCGGTGCCGACGAAGGCCGCCTCCACCGCGTGCTGCCGGGACGCGTCCCACACGCCGTCCATGGCGCGGGCGGCACCCTCGCAGCCCGTGACGTCGCGGCGGTTGAGGACGTGCGTGAGGCCCACCGCGGACAGGAGCAGCAGCGACGCGCCCGCCACGCGCAGCCGCCGCGTCCGGCGCGCCGCCGGGTCCGCATCCAGCGCGGCGATGAGCGCCTCCATGGACGCGTGGCGGTCCTCGGGCTTCACCGACAGGCCCTTCACCACCACCTTGCGCAGCCACTGCGGCACGCCGGAGTGCCGGGGCACGCTCTTCACGCGCCCCGCATGCACCGCCTGGGACAGCTCCTCCACCGTGGCGCCCGCGAAGGGGCGCTCGCCGTAGAGGCCTTCGTAGAGCGCGACGCAGAAGCCGAACTGGTCGCTGCGCGCGTCGGTGCGCTCCTCCGGCGGGAACTGCTCCGGGGCCATGTAGGCGGGCGTGCCGCCCTCCATGGCTCGCGGATGCGCGGGGCTTCCCGGCAGCACCGGCGGGACCACGGCGCCGAACATGATGCGCGACAGGCCGAAGTCGGTGACGCGCACGCGGCCATCCTGGGCCACGAGGATGTTCTCCGGCTTCACGTCGCCGTGCACGACACCCACCGCGTGCGCGGCGGCGAGCCCCCGGGCCACGGCGAGGAAGACCTCCACCACCTGGCGCCACGGGTGCGGGCCGTCGTGCTCCCACTTGCGCAGCGTGTGCGCGTCCACCAGCTCCATGGCCAGGAAGACCTGCCGGCCGAAGGTGCCCACGTCGAAGACGGAGACGACGTGCGGGTGGGAGACGCGGGCCATGGCCTGCGCCTCGCGCAGCACCTGCGTGCGTCCGGCCTCCGCACCCAGCCCCAGCGCCTCCACCTGGAGGAGCTTGAGCGCGACGCGGCGGTCCAGCTCCGGGTCATAGGCGGCGTACACGACGCTCATCCCACCCACGCCCAGCATCTCCAGGATGAGGTAGCGCCCCACCGCCGTGCCGCGCGCGAGCGGCGGCGTGGGCAGCCTCAGGCGCGGCTTCTTTCCGCGCCACGGGTCCACGGCCAGCGTCGCCAGCTGGCTGTCGAGGACCTCCTCCTCTGGAACAGCCAGCCCGGAGTCCGCGGGCGGTTGCACCTTCAGCGCCTCGGACACCATGCGGCGGCAGGAGGGGCACGTGTCCAGGTGCTCGTCGACGAGCGCCGCCCTGTCGGAGGGCAGCGTCCCGAGCAGGAGGTCCATGAACGTGGGTTCGTCCAGACAGGCGAGGGGCATGGGAGGCACGAGGAAGGCGGCAGCACAGCAGGACTCACGGCGGGCGTCGAGTCACCCCTGGGACGTTTCATGCGTTGAAGGGTTGCCTGCTCGGCGGGTGGGACGTCGGTTCGCGAACGCCCCCCTCCCTATGTGTTGAGACAGGGCGCGCTTTCTGGGAAGTGTCCGAGCATGCGGGTGCTGCGACGTCTCGGATGGGCCGGACTGATATCCCTGGCGCTGCACGCCCTCATCTTCGGGCTGTTGTGGGCAGTGGACCCCGCGCTGTCGTCCGCCGGACGCACCGCCCGGCTGCGCGAGAAGGCGGTCGAGGTGGAGATCATCACCTCCCCTTCCG